>CASFRL010000112.1 GCA_949297285.1 uncultured Bacteroidales bacterium | reverse complement strand
CCTTTGTAGATGTTTAACATATTCCGTTCCATTGCATCTTTGATCGGTTTCATGATAAGATCACCGGCTTTAGCCAATCCACCGAACAATATGATTGCTTTGGGACTTGAGAAAGCAACGAAGTTAGCAAAGGCTTCTCCCAGAATTTTACCCGTATAATCGAAGATTTCCAATGCCAGTTTATCACCTGTGATAGCAGCGTCATATACATCTTTCGAGGTAATATCTTGGATAGGTATTTGACGCAGGCTGCTCGGGTCGTTGCGTATTTCGAGAAATTCTCTTGCCGTACGGGCAACACCTGTTGCCGACGTATAGGCTTCGAGGCAACCGGTACGACCGCATCCGCAAAGGCGTCCGTTATTCGGGCGAACGATTACGTGTCCCAGCTCTCCGGCAAATCCGTCATGTCCATATACCAATTGTCCGTTAACGACAATACCACTACCTACTCCTGTTCCTAAAGTAATCATGATAAAATCCTTCAAACCGCGAGCTGCTCCGTAGGTCATTTCTCCGATAGCGGCAGCGTTTGCGTCGTTTGTCAAGGATACGGGGATACCGAAACGGTCTGTCAACATTTGAGCCAGAGGGATGATCCCTTTCCACGGCAAGTTCGGTGCAAATTCGATTGTACCGTTAAAATAGTTTCCGTTTGGTGCACCGACCCCGATTCCCATGATCTTGTCCGTAGCATTGTTTTGTTCCAACAGACGAGAAAGTTCAGAATAGAGTTCGTTAACGTAATCTTCTACTTCATTAAATTTATTTGTTTTAATAGAACCGCTTGCAATAATGGTTCCGCGAGCATCTACGATGCCGAATACGGTGTTGGTTCCACCAATGTCAATACCAACTACATAGGGTTTACTCATGGTCATCTTGTGTGTTAAATATTATATGTTTATTTCACAAAGGTAATCGAAACTTTTTATTTTCCTTTTTTTATGGATAAAAATGGAACAAAAAAGAGTGAAATTTTCTTTATCTTTTTCGATTTGTAATAATAGGGTATTTTACGTGCAGCGGAAAAATGGTTAAATTGCTATCTCTGCATAGCAATTTTGGGGATTAAAGGTTGGTAGATCAAAAAAATGTCGTATCTTTGCCGCACAAAAATGGCACAAAAATGAATAAAGTGTGCCATTTCTGAAATTCAATTAATGAGGACAAATTATGAGTAATAATTTATTAAAAGGGAAAAGAGGGATTATCTTTGGTGCTCTGAACGAAATGTCTATTGCCTGGAAAGTTGCAGAACGGGCCGTAGAAGAAGGGGCAATTATCACGTTGACCAATACACCGGTTGCTGTGCGTATGGGACAAGTTTCCGAATTGGGAGCAAAACTCAATGCTGAAATTATACCGGCAGATGCTACCAATGTTGAAGATCTCGAAATGGTATTTGCCAAATCGATCGAAATTTTAGGCGGAAAAATCGATTTTGTTTTGCATTCGATCGGTATGTCGCCTAACGTTCGGAAGAAAAGACCTTACGATGATCTTGATTATGATCTTTTGAATAAGACCCTTGATATTTCGGCCGTATCGTTCCATAAGATGATACAAGTTGCTAAAAAAATGGATGCGATTGCCGAAAATGGATCGATTCTCGCATTGAGTTATGTAGCTGCTCAGCGTACGCTTTTCGGTTACAATGATATGGCCGACGCCAAAGCATTGCTTGAGTCGATAGCCCGCAGTTTCGGGTATATTTATGGTCGCGAAAAAGGGGTTCGTATCAATACGATTTCTCAATCTCCGACGATGACTACTGCCGGAAGCGGAGTGAAAGGTATGGAATCTTTGATGGATTTCGCCAATCGGATGTCGCCGCTGGGAAATGCAAATGCAGAAGAATGTGCCGATTATTGTGTAGTAATGTTCTCAGACCTTACCCGTAAGGTAACGATGCAGAATTTGTATCATGATGGAGGATTCTCCAGTATGGGTATGAGTTTACGGGCAATGACCCAATACAACAAAAGTTTTGATGAATATCGGAACGAAAACGGAGATATTTGTTACGGATAACTTTCGATTTTGACATAAAGATAAAAAAGGGAGAACTTGCTTCTCCCTTTTTTATTGTGTAAAATAAATATATGGTGTTGTATTTGGTTTAGGAGACGATGTTCTTTGTCAGAAGAACATCGATCTTTTTTTATTGCTGAAATGTCTGAAAATATTCATCTCGGTAAGGCAAGACTCTGCCTTACCGAGATATCCAGATTGTTTTTATTTATGTCCACAAACCTGTCAACGGTTATCGGGGACTTATCGTAGGGCAGTCGTAATCACTACGACAATAC
>CASFRL010000111.1 GCA_949297285.1 uncultured Bacteroidales bacterium | reverse complement strand
TTTTCATTAGTAAAAATCTATTCGTTCACTCAGGAAATATTACCAACCCGGATTTTGATAAAATTCAGGATACAGATTCACATCAGCTTCCGGGAACGGCATCCAATAATGTTTCATTTCAAATACTTTTGTCAAATAAAGACGTTTTGTAAAATAGGTATGATCCTTATCAAAATCTAAGCAGTATTTTTCTTTATATTTAGCCAAATGACCTATATACCAACGGCGCAAATCATACCAGCGGTGGTTTTCGAAAGCCAATTCAACGGCCCGTTCGGTACGGATAGTTTCCCGCATAGTCAATTTATCGGAGGTATATTTACTGGTAAGATCGTTTATTCCGGCTCTTTCACGTACCCGGTTTACAGCCTCGATTGCCGTAATTCCGCCTTCAAAATCGGTAGGAACCACATTCGGTCCATAAGCTTCATTCACAGCTTCGGCATACATCAAATAGACATCGGCTAAACGTATCTTCGGGCAATTTACCCTAAACGTTTTCTGCATACCGTCATCCATACCTCTACGCAACGGGCGGAACTTATACCAGCTATATCCGGAGTCACTATTTCCCGGGCCACGATGACGGCCTCCTATATAAAACTGAGCGATATTATCGCCATTGTTGACGGCGGTTTCACTGAAAGCGATCGTTTCACCATCATACAATATATCGGTATAGAAACGAGGATCACGGTTGTCGAACGGATGCATTTCATCAAAATCGGAATCGTCATCGGTAATCGGCAAGCCGTTTGCCATACCATAATACTCGACATAGTTCTGAGTCGGAGACAAATGATGTTCGAATCCTCCGAAATTGGCCATCAAGTCGCCGGCTGTATTCCAAGCGTTATCTTGAGAAGCTGAATTCGTAAAAATCGTCTCTTTGGTCCAAGGTTGGGTTGCATCATTCTTATAGAAGTTATTCGACCGCTCTTCCATAGGAATTAATTGATACACGCCTTGATCGGCCAAAGCAATAACTTTTGCAAATGCAGCTGCCGCACGTTTACAATAATCTACATTGTAATCGTAAGTACCGGTCATAACACCATTCATCAAAGGACTACCGGCATACAACAAGTTCTTTCCTTGCAATGCCCAAGCCGCACCCCGGGTAACACGTCCGGTATTCTCTCCGGCCGTAATTTGTCCGGTCTGCGTATCATCCCAATCAAGAGGCAGAAGAGGAGCCGCAGCTTCCAAATCCTGATTAACCCGTTCTGCGACCTCCCAATACGAAAGTCGAGGTTCCCGCATTACACTACCTGCTTCAACGACATAATCGATATAAGGGATTCCTCCCCATGCCCGCAAAATTTCCCAATGAAAATATCCTCTGAAAAACAGCGCTTGTCCCTGTATCAGATTTTTTTGTTCTTCAAGGGGTGCACCCATATAAGGTTCGACCAGCTGATCAAGTTTTGCCAAACACATATTGGCTTTTCGTATTCCTAACCAGCCATAATTCCAATATCCGCGTTCCGGATGAGAGTTCCATCCGCCAAAGTCGGTCAATAACGAACTGTTTCCCATAAAAACGCTATGGTCGGTTTGAGTAATTGCATACCAATAATCACCGTTGTTATCGAATGTTCCCATACGTTCAGTATGTATTCCCGGCAAAAATTCATCACCCCAGTTCCAGTTATTCATCCCATGAATGTCCCGATTGGCAATATCTACCACACACTGATACATATCTTCGGCAAAACCTTGGAAGGTA
>CASFRL010000110.1 GCA_949297285.1 uncultured Bacteroidales bacterium | reverse complement strand
CTTTACGGGTGTCTTTGCGTTGGAGTCCGGTATCTGATGCGTGTAAGTATGTTTTGTATGGAGATGATCAATATCCGGTTGATGTGAATAATCCGGCGAATATAATCGCTTCAGGAATAGAAAGATGTACTTTTGAAACTTCTAAGATAAAACGCTATTATGCTGTAACGGCTGTGAATATGTATCATCAGGAAAGTCTGCCGATACAAATGTCCGTCCCTGAAATTTATTATGATGATATGAAAGGTTTGGTAATTTTACCGAAGGTTTTAGAAAACTTTGATAAAATATCTATTTTTGATATTTTTGGTGAAAATTTTTACCAAGGAGAGATTATGCCGTCGATAAAGATAAAGCATTTATTGCCGGGTGTTTATCGAATAGAATTGTATAATAACAGGGTTAAAGAAAACAGAGTGTTAATTGTCAATTAAAAAGAATATGATGTATCCATTGAAATTTGATGTCATCCTCAAAAAAATTTTGTGGGGAGGTAGCGAGATTTGTAAGTTTAAAAACTTAGATACGAAACTCGACGGTATTGGTGAAAGTTGGGAAATCTCCCAAGTAAAAGATAACGTGTCGGTTATTGCAAATGGAGAGTATAAAGGGAAAAGTCTGACCGATTTGATGCAAGAAAAAGGTGCCGAACTTCTTGGACAACATGTTATAGACAGATTTGGAGATAAATTTCCTTTACTGATCAAATTTATCGATGCCAGAGATAACCTGTCAATTCAAGTTCATCCAAATGATCAATTAGCTAAAGAGCGTCATAACTCATTTGGCAAAACCGAAATGTGGTATGTCATTTCTGCGCAAGAAGGGGCGGGATTATACTCCGGTTTCTCCAAACAAATTACTCCGGATGAATATGTCGAACGCGTAGAAAATAATACGATTATGGACGTCCTCCAATTTCATCCGGTTAAGAGTGGCGATGTATTTTTCTTGCCTGCCGGCAGAATTCATGCAATCGGAAAAGGAATCTTTATTGCCGAGATACAGCAAACATCGGATATAACATATCGGATTTATGATTACAATCGGAAAGATGCGAATGGAAAAGGTCGTGAACTGCATACGGCGTTGGCTAAAGACGCAATCGACTATAAGATGTATTCCGATCTGAAAACTGAATATACGCCTCGAAAGAATGAGGCTGTGTTGTTAGCCGATTGTCCCTATTTTACGACAAATTTGTTGGAAATAAATAATGAAAGATCGATAAGGCGCAGTGTTGCAGATAAAGATTCGTTTGTTATCTATATCTGTATGGGAGGAAACATTGTTTTGTCTGACAATAACGGATGTAAGACCGCAATGCATCAAGGAGAGACGGTTTTGGTTCCTGCATCTATGGAATATGTCGATTTATCGACGTCAGAATCGGCTAAGTTATTGGAATGTTACATTCCAAGATGAATTCTCTCTTATGAGCGAATAAATAAAAATTCTGAGAAAAACAGTTTGGAATAGAATTATATTCTATTGGATATTTAAAAAGTCGGTTCTTTTATAAGAACCGACTTTTTTTATCACTATTTTAAAATGTTTTCTATCTCCTGCAATTCGTCAGGTGTAAAAGCTGTTTGATGCAGAGCTTTTAGATTATCTTTTAGTTGGGCAACCGAACTGGCTCCGATTAAAACACTGGTTACACGTTTATCTTTTAATAACCATGCCAAAGCCATTTCGGCGAGGGTTTGTCCCCGTTGTATAGCTAAATTGTTCAGTAATTTTATTTTCCCTATTTTTTCTGCTGTAACCTGACTCGTTTGTAAATGTCCTGTAGATTTTGCTGCTCTCGAATTTTCAGGAATTCCGTGTAAATATTTGTCGGTCAACAGCCCTTGAGCCAATGGCGAAAAAGCAATCATACCGACGCCTTTATTTTCGAGCAGTTGTAATAAATCGGGCTCTACCCATCTGTCGAACATAGAATACCGTGCCTGATGTATCAAGCAAGGAACATTTAAACTTTTGAATACCGACAATGCATTTTCGGTTTGTTTTGCGTTGTAATTTGAAATTCCCACATACAGGGCTTTCCCTTGATGTACAATGTCGGCCAAGGCTCCGATCGTTTCTTCTATCGGAGTTTCGGGATCGGGACGATGGGAATAAAATATATCGACATAATCGAGCCCCATTCTTTTCAGACTTTGATCTAAACTTGCCATTAGATATTTTCGGCTTCCCCAGTTCCCGTAGGGACCGGGCCACATATCATATCCGGCTTTGGTCGAAATGATCAATTCATCTCGATATGCACCTAACCCTTTTTTTAGAATTCGTCCGAAGTTTTCTTCTGCCGAACCGTATGCCGGACCGTAATTATTGGCCAGATCGAAATGAGTTATTCCGTTATCGAAAGCCGTGTATGCGATCTGTATAAAATTATCAAAAATATCTACGCTTCCGAAATTATGCCATAATCCTAAAGAAATGGCGGGTAATAAAATCCCGCTTTTCCCGCAACGCCGATATTCCATCGTGTCGTATCTGTTTTCGCATGCTTTATAAATTTCCATTGTTATTTTTGTATTGTATGTAAAAACAAAGATAATGCAAAAGTGTGATTATTGGTTTCTAATACAACATAGATATTATAATTTTATTGGAGTATAAATTCGTTTTTTAATAAAAATGTTATAAATTTGCTTATAAAGTAATTTGAGTAACCTTAAAATCGAATAAGAATATGTCAAAATGTGCTAATTGTGGGCAAGAGATAACAGAGCCTGCATCTGTATGTCCTTCATGTGGAACTTTGTTAAATGAGAAATGTATTAAATCTTTACCTCAGGTAAGTTTTGGTGAATCTATAAAAATATGTTTCAGTAAGTATGCTACATTTTCGGGTAGGGCGCGTCGATCGGAATATTGGTATTTTGTATTGTTTAATTTTATCGTAGGATTAATTTTGAGTGTAATTCCGTTTTTAGGATGGATACTTGGTATTATTTATAGTTTAGCTACGATTATACCTAGTTTGGCTGTTAATGTCAGACGGTTGCATGATATCGGTAAATCGGGTTGGTTTTTACTGTTGTTTCTTATCCCTATAATTGGTGCTATTGTTATTTTTATATTTACATTGTTCGATTCTGAAAAAGAGGAGAATCAATATGGCCCATCTACTAAGTATGTAATCGAATAGTTTTCATCATAGAAGTGATTCTTTATTGGAAAGTAATAGGGATAAATAGATTTGTTTTAGTCTGAAATTGGAAAATATTATTAGCGAGAAAATACAAACTTATGGCTTTAATAAAATGTAGTGAATGTGGACATGAGGTGTCCGATAGAGCAACAGCGTGTCCTCATTGTGGAATTCCAATAGTAAAAATTGTAGTTTGTGATGAATGTGGAATGAAGATTAAAGATTCAGATCGGGTTTGTCCGCATTGTGGCTGTCCAAATAAGTATTATGAACAAAAGATATCTTCACAAAATTACCATTTTCAACAATCAGATAAAGAATTAAGCGTATTTGATAATGGCCCTAGTGGTAAAAGTAGAGGTGTCGCAGGGCTTTTAGCAATTTTATTAGGCGGTTTAGGAGTGCATTTTTTTTATGTGGGAAAGACGGGTGCCGGTATATTAAATCTTTTGTTATCTCTATTGGGATGGATTCTTTTATTTATTCCTCCTTTGGTAGTTTGGGTATTAAGTTTAGTACAAGGAATACTTATGCTAACGTCGATGACTCAAGAAGATTTTGAAGAAAAATATGTATATGGATCTAGTTTCTATCCAATTTAATTAATTTCAGATTTAAAATTTTAAGATGATAATAATAAAAAAGGCGATTTCAAATATCCATTTGAAATCGCCTTTTATTATGCAGATGATATCGATTATAACATCTCAACCGAACGTTTGATAAACTGACTTAAAGCTTCGCCTTTTAACATATTGTTTGATAATAATGCTAAATCGACCAATTGACGTACTAATTTATGCCCGCTTGCATATTTAGACAATATTTCAGTCTCTTTTTTCCGTAAAGAGTCAACTTCCTTTTCTTTGTTATGAAGATCTTCTTTTTCAGTAACAGGAATTTCGTCATCTTTTTTCCCTTTAGCGGCATCCTTGAGTTTTGTGATGCTTTCGTTCAGCGTATTGATTTGCTGTTGTATAGGTTCTATTTCAGCATGGCAATCTTTCTCTGTTTCTTCTATTACTTTCTTCGACAAAGGATGCTCTGTATTTACGATTAGATTGAAACTGTCGGGCATTTCACCGTAGAAATTCATTCCCGGTTGCATGGCCGACATATCTTTCATTCGACGCATAAATTCGTTTTGAGTTATGATAACCGGTTGCGACTGTTCGCCCAGAGCTTCGAACATTATCATAAATTCGGCTTTCTCTAAAGTCGGAATCTGTGATTTGAATACTGTGGTCATCATATTCCTTTGGTCTGCACTTAGAGCGACTTCTGTTTTATCCTCTTTTCGTATAAGGTTGTCTATAACATCACTGTCGACTCTCACAAAACGGCATTTTTCAAATTTCTGCTCAAGCAATCCGATAAAGTGAATATCCAATTGTCCATCCATCAACAATACATCATATCCTTTAGATTTAGCCGCTTCGATATAGCTGTATTGAGCAATCGTATCTGTTGCGTAGATGTATATCAGATTCTTATCTTTGTCGGTTTGGTTTGCTTCGATCAGGGTTTTATACTCTTCGAATGTGTAATATTTGTTATCTGTATCTTTTAATAAAGCAAATTTTTGTGCCCTGTCATAGAATTTTTCATCCGACAACATCCCGTATTCGATGAAGAGTTTTATGTCATCCCATTTTTCTTCGAACTGTTTACGTTCGTTGTTGAAAATCTCCTGCAGTCGGTCTGCAACTTTCTTCGTAATATAAGTTGAGATCTTCTTAACGTTAGAGTCACTTTGCAAATATGAACGGGAAACATTCAGCGGAATATCCGGCGAATCGATAACGCCTTGCAACAACATTAAGAAATCTGGAACAATTCCTTCTACGGAATCGGTAACAAATACTTGATTGCAGTAAAGTTGTATCCGATTTTTATTGATGTCGAGGTTATTCTTTATTTTGGGGAAATAAAGAATTCCTGTCAATTTGAACGGGTAGTCGACATTCAGATGTATCCAGAATAGCGGTTCGTCCAAAGATGGATATAGATCATGATAAAATTTCCGATAGTCTTCTTCGGTCAGGTCGGTAGGCTTTTTAGTCCATGCCGGAGTCGTATCGTTGATGATTTTGTCTTTGTCCGTATCGATATATTTCCCGTCTTTCCATTCTTGCTCTTTACCGAAAATGACCGGAACAGGAAGAAAGCGGCAATATTTTCTCAATAAAGATGATATTTGAGAGTCTTCAAGAAACTCCTTGTTTTCATCATCGATATACAATACAATATCGGTTCCCCGTTCTTTTTTGTCTATTTCAGACATCGTATATTCCGGAGATCCATCGCAACTCCACATTACAGGCTTAGCATTTTCTTGATAAGAAAGAGATCTTATTTCTACTTTCTTGGCTACCATGAAAGAAGAATAGAAACCTAATCCGAAGTGTCCGATAATGGCATTTGCATCGTTTTTGTATTTATTTAAAAATTCTTCAGCTCCGGAGAACGCGATTTGGTTAATATATTTATTAACCTCTTCAGCTGTCATCCCGATACCATGATCCGATACGGTAAGTGTACCTTCTTTTTTATCAATAGATACTTTAACGTTCATTTCACCCAATTCTCCTTTGAAGTCGCCAAAAGAGGATAAAGTCTTTAATTTTTGAGTTGCATCTACTGCATTCGAAACAAGTTCGCGTAAAAAGATTTCATGATCACTGTATAAGAACTTTTTGATAATGGGGAAGATATTATCTGTTGTAACCCCGATAGTCCCTTTTTGCATATCTATATTATTTTTAAAGTTAAATTTATCTGAAAATACTGTTGGTTTATAGGCAAAAAAAATGCCAGACCGGATGGTCTGACATTTTGACTTATTCACTATTATTTTGTCATTCTTTATGTTGTACCGAAGAGACGATCTTATCTTCTTTGGGGTCATAATCAATAATTACAGAGTCACCCTCTTTTATCGATTCCTTGATGATTAATTCTGCAATCTCGTCTTCCAGATACTTCTGTATGGCTCTCTTTAATGGCCGAGCTCCGAATTGGATATCGTATCCTTTGGAAGCGATAAATTCTTTTGCGGCATCGGTCAATGTAAATTCATA
This sequence comes from uncultured Bacteroidales bacterium, assembly GCA_949297285.1. Classification (GTDB taxonomy): domain Bacteria; phylum Bacteroidota; class Bacteroidia; order Bacteroidales; family Coprobacteraceae; genus Coprobacter. The sequence goes on along the minus strand of CASFRL010000110.1, from coordinate 1,642 downwards.
TCCTAATGTTTGCATTCTTTGGTAGAATCCTTTTAATTCAAGGTCGATAATTTTAAAGATCGCTTTTTTATCGAGTTGATCAAACATGATTATGTCGTCGACACGATTTAGAAATTCCGGTGAGAAGGCTTTATTCAATGCTTTCTGAATAATACTTCTCGAAAGTTCCTTATCATCCAATGTCGCAGACGTAGAGAATCCTACACCTCGTCCGAAATCTTTTAATTGACGTGTTCCGATATTGGAAGTCATGATAAGAATCGTATTTTTGAAGTCTACTCTTCTGCCCAAACTATCGGTCAATCGTCCTTCATCCATTACTTGAAGCAATAGATTAAAAACATCGGGATGCGCTTTCTCCAACTCATCCAACAAGATTACAGAATAAGGTTTTCTTCTGACTTTTTCGGTCAATTGTCCACCTTCTTCGTAGCCCACATATCCGGGAGGTGCTCCGATCAATCGGGAAACACTGAATTTTTCCATATATTCGCTCATGTCTACACGAATCAGAGCATCTTTTGAATCGAACAGGTATTCTGCCAATATTTTAGCCAAATGAGTCTTTCCGACTCCGGTAGGGCCTAAAAACATGAATGTCCCGATCGGTTTGTTGGGATCTTTTAAGCCTACTCGATTTCTGCGGATAGCTTTCACTATTTTATCCACAGCATTGTCTTGTCCAATGATAGATTGGCATAAAACATCGCTCATTTGCAGTAATTTGGCACTTTCTGCTCGGGCAACACGTTGTACCGGGACTCCCGACATCATGGCAACGACTTCTGCAATTTTTTCTTCGTCTACAACTTCACGATGTTCTTGAAGCTCTTCTTCCCATTTTTGTTTAGCTGCCTCTAATTGAGCCTGAGCATCTTTCTCTTTGTCCCTGAAACTGGCTGCCAGCTCATAATTTTGAGATTTTACAGCTTTTATTTTTTCTCCTTTTATTGTCTCTATCTGAGACTCGAGCGTCTCGATCTCTTTAGGAACGACAATATTCGATATGTGTACTCGCGAACCGGCTTCGTCCATTGCATCTATTGCTTTGTCGGGGAAGTTGCGGTCACTGATGTAACGTTCGGTCAGTTTTACACAAGCTTTTAACGCATCTGGCGTATAAATGACATTGTGGTGATCTTCATAACGATCTTTGATATTATTCAATATTTGTAATGTCTCTTCCGGAGTTGTCGGGTCGACCATTATTTTTTGAAATCTTCGCTCCAATGCACCGTCTTTTTCGATGCTTTTCCGATATTCATCTAATGTCGTTGCGCCTATACACTGTATTTCTCCTCTTGCTAAAGCGGGTTTCAACATATTGGCTGCATCTAAAGTACCGGTAGCGCCACCTGCTCCTACAATAGTATGTATTTCGTCAATGAACAAGATAATATTAGGATTTTTGGTCAGTTCGTTCAATATGGCTTTGATACGTTCTTCGAATTGTCCCCGATATTTGGTTCCCGCCACGATAGAGGCCATGTCCAATGATATAACTCTCTTGTCGAATAAGACACGTGATACTTTTCGTTGAATAATGCGTAATGCCAAACCTTCTACAATCGCAGATTTTCCGACTCCCGGTTCTCCGATTAAGACAGGATTATTCTTTTTACGTCTACTTAAAACCTGAGCT
>CASFRL010000109.1 GCA_949297285.1 uncultured Bacteroidales bacterium | reverse complement strand
GGATATAGTCTTTTCTATGTGTGCCGTTTAAGTATCAATGTCGTAAAGAGGCCGATTGTGGATTCGGGTTATTTGAGTGAGACAGAGTTGGGTATTATCGGAGGATCTCTGTTCTTTTCGTACGCAGTAGGAAAATTTGTAAACGGTTTTTTTGCCGATCGTTTCAATATACGTTTTTTAATGTCCAGCGGGTTGCTGGTTGCTGCGCTCCTTAATCTGATATTGGGTATGCATGTATTGTTTGGCGTTTTTGTAGTGCTATGGGGGATTAACGGATGGGTACAGTCTCTTGGTGGGCCTTGTAGTGCTATTGCTCTTAATCGTTGGTTCGGGGATAAGCAGCGAGGTACAGTATATGGTTTTTGGAGTGCGAGCCATAATATAGGAGAGGCTTTTACTTTTATATTTATAGCATTTGTAGTCAGTATGACCGGTTGGCAGTTTGGTTTCTTAAGTGCCGGAATGTTGGGGATTATAGGTGCGGTTCTTATATTTATTTTCTTAAAACCTTTTCCGCATGATGCAATAGACGGGGACGTATTTGTTAACCGAAAGGAAATAGGGAAAAAGCAGCTTTCTGTTTTAAAGAGCGGTACTATTTGGCTGCTTGCTCTTTCAAGCGCTTTTATGTATATCAGCCGTTATGCAGTCAATAGTTGGGGAGTTTATTATTTCGAAGTAGAAAAACATTATTCTATTGTGGAGGCTAGTGGATTGATTTCGATAAGTTCTATATGTGGAATTATAGGTACGGTATTTTCGGGGTTGTTATCTGATAAACTTTTTAGAGGAAAGCGGTATATCCCGGCTTGTTTGGCAAGCTTTATGAATTTGATCGCTTTATATCTTTTTTTATATATTCCCGATGGTGGTAAGCTTATGGATATTGTAGCCATGGTTCTTTTCGGAATATCTATTGGTATTTTGATATGTTATTTGGGCGGACTTATGGCTATAGATTTGGCTCCAAAAGAGGCAACGGGTGCGGCTGTAGGTGTAATAGGAATAGCCAGCTATATGGCAGCAGGCATTCAGGATATTTTAAGTGGCTTTTTTATTGAGAGCAAAAAACAGATTATTGGAGGGGTAGAAATCATCGATTTTTCATTTATCCGTATGTTTTGGATACTGTCTGCAATGGTTTCATTACTCCTGTTAATATGTATATATTATAAACACCATAGAAGAGTTTAATTGTCATGAATGTGTTGGAAAAAATTAAAAATGGCCTTATCGTTTCTTGTCAGGCAGAAGAGGGTTCTCCGTTTAATACACCGAAAGGTGTAGGCGATTTTGCAAGGTGTGCCGAACTTGGCGGTGCTGTCGGAATTCGAAGTTGTGGTATTGAAAAGTGTCGTTATATAATGCAAAATACATCTTTACCTGTAATTTGTCTTACTAAATCGATATTTGAAGATGGATTTGTACGTATCACTGGCTCTTTTGCGGAAGTCGAGGCTTTGCTTAAAATAAATGCGACGTTTATAGCTGTGGATGGGACGTATAGAATAAGGGAGAAACAATATACGGGACCGGATTATATAAAAAAAATAAAAAAAATGTATCCCAAAATTCTGGTAATGGCAGATATTGCTACTTCTCAGGAGGCATTCGCCTGCTATGAAGCGGGAGCTGATTGTATATCGACGACACTGTGTGGTTATACGCCCGATACGGTTTTTGTTAATCAGGAGTATCCCTCTTTTTCGTTATTGGAAGAATGTATAAAGTTTGTTCCTCGGGATTTCCCGATTATGGCTGAGGGAAGATTTAATAAACCGGAATATGCTGCACAAGCTATAGAATATGGGGCTTGGGCTGTCATTGTAGGAACATCTATTACTCGACCTCAAATAATAACGCGTTGGTATGTAAATGCAATTAAGAAAAAAGTTGGACAAATATGAAAATGAAAATATTTTTTGGAACAGATGGCTGGAGAGCTTTGAATGGCTCTCAAATAAATGAAGTTTCAGTTGCAGTAATAGCACAAGCTTTTAGTGATTATTTACTGGGAAAAAATCGAACACCAGTTGTGGCTGTCGGCTATGATAGCCGTGAAAATTCGGAGCTGTTTGCGAATATTTTTGCGCAAGTACTTTCGGGAAACATGATAAAAGTTTATCTGTCAGATAGGATTATCCCGACTCCTGTTTTATCTTATAAAGTATTAGAGTCTGGTTGTGATGCTGGAGTTATGATTACTGCATCTCATAATCCGAAAGAATATAACGGTATAAAATTCAAATCGGAGTATGGAGGTCCATTTTCTACTGAAGAGACGAAGATCGTCGAGTCATATCTCTATCGTTCAAAGATAAAGGAATCAAAAAAATTTGTCACCAAATGTGATTTTATCTATGGATATATCAGGCACACTGAAAGAATTATTAATTTTGATAAGATAAAAGAGTCGGGTCTTTGTTTGCTTATTGATAGTATGGGAGGATCGGGGCAAAGGCTTACAGAACAAATTTTAAAAAGGCATGGAATAGAGGCTGTTTCGATTTTTGCTGATCCTGTTTCCGATTTTTACGGTAGATCACCAGAACCCATAGAGAAGAATTTGAAACCGTTGTCTGAATCTTTAAAAAAAGGAAATTACTCATTTGGAGTAGCTACGGATGGTGATGCTGATAGAATTGGAGTTTGTCTTGATTCTGGAGATTGGCTGTCTGCACAGTATACGATTTTGTTGCTTGTTGATTATTTGAAGAATGTAAAAAAAGTTTCGGGAGGAATAATAAAAACATCTTCGGTATCTGACAAAGTTCGTATTTTATTTGAGAATGAGACTACTCCTATATATGAAGTGCAAGTTGGATTTAAATATATATGTGATGTTATGATTCGGCATGATATCGCTTTTGGAGGAGAAGAAAGTGGAGGTTTTGGTTATGGAGTACATATTCCTGAGAGGGATGGGATATTTTCTTCATTGCTTTTATTAGAGATGTTGGCAACATCTTCATGTAAAACATTATCTGAATATTTCAAGAGAAAATTGTCTACTCTCGGACAGATTTATTATAACCGTATGGATTTAGTATACAGATATGAAAATAAAAATGATCTGTTACCTCAACTATTTTTGAATTCACCGCGAATGATCAATGGATTTAGAGTGTTTGGTATACAATCATTTTGTAGTAGTAGAAATATTGTCAATGGTATTAAATTTTTGTTAGGTCCTTGTAGGTGGTTACTTATTCGAAGTTCTGAAACTGAGGATATCATTCGTTTCTATGCGGAAGGGCAATCTGAGAAAGAAACAGAAATGTTGTTGTCGTGTGGCCGGGAAATATTGGGAATATAACAAGACTTATGAGGTATTAAAAAAATAGGCGCTATTGTTTTTTTGAATTTATTTTCTCAAAAAATCTTTTTTTTTTTGAGAAAATAATCTACGGTAATGTTCCGGTTAGTTTCAGGAAAGTTTTTAAGCAGGTTGGTTCTCGGCTGGGAGTTATACCGTTTTTTCATTTTTCGGTAGTCTATATGAGCTTTCCATACGGCTTTTACGTTTTCCCACTCTCCCGATAAAAGGAATTTTCCCATTGCTGCCGTGTCCATAAGTCTGCGGATGAATAATAAAGATTTTCCTTCTTTGAGAGGAAGATTCTTATAAAGCATTAATAGATTATTTCTGAAATTGAGATATGTCTTTCGGGGGTTCGAGGCGTTTAGTGTTCCTCCTCCCAGATGGTAGACGGTACTTTGCGGGATAATTACAATTCGTTTGCCCATAAGATGTACTCTCCAGCAAAGATCGATTTCTTCCATGTGCGCGAAAAAATCGGCATCGAGACCGCCGGCATTCAAGTATTCTGCCCTCCGGATAAATAGACACGCTCCGGTAGCCCAGAATATATCGGTTATCGAATCATATTGTCCGTAATCTTTTTCTATCGTGTCGAATATCCTGCCCCGGCAGAAAGCGTAGCCATATCGGTCGAGAAATCCTCCGGCCGCACCGGCATATTCAAAACAATCTTTTTGCCGGTAAGCCTTCAGCTTGGGCTGGCAGGCGGCAACATCGGCATGGCTGTCGCAATATTCGACCAACGGTTCTATCCATCCGGGAGTAACCTCTACATCCGAGTTTAACAGTACGACATATTCATAATCGAGA
>CASFRL010000108.1 GCA_949297285.1 uncultured Bacteroidales bacterium | reverse complement strand
TAGGTTCCGGCGCTGAATCTGTCGGGACATCGGAGTCTTGCGCCAACCCAAACAAACTTTCAAGAGGACTATCACCTCCCGCAAAAATAAATTGTATTCCCCAAATGGAAAACAACATTGCAAAAACACTTGCGTAAAGTTTTCTTCTTTTCATGATATTTATTTTAGAATTTTCAACAAATATATTTTGAAGCTTTTCTCAAGCATAAAAAAATATTACAGAAAAATAAAAATATCGAACATACGGTCATATTAATCTATAAATCAGCGTGTTATATTTTATCACACAAACAATCGGCCACTATCGAAAAAAAATAAAAATATCGAACAAAAAAATAACAATATAAAACAATTTACAACTTAAGGCAAGCAGGATAATACACATAAAAACCTTATTATAAATGACTTACAAAAAATAAGTTACTATTCTCGACAGAATAAGGTCTAAAAAAAACAAATTATATGACAAAAAAAATAATTAAATTTGTTTTGATAGAGACCACAATCAAAAAAGCCTACCATGTTACGAACATTAACAGTATCATTCTTCATCTTATTATTCGCAATCAGAACAAGTGCAGGATCAAATTTTAGAAATTATCAAGTAGATGACGGTCTTTCTCACAACAGCGTCTGGTATGTCATGCAAGACAGCGACGGGTTCATGTGGTTCGGGACAAACGACGGATTGAATCGATTTGACGGTAAAAATTTTAAGATCTACAAAAAAGACCCGAACGACTCTACCTCCATAGGCAACAATTTTATACACTGCATTCGTGAAGTATCTAAAAAACGGATGTTGGTAGGAACACGGCAAGGCCTTTATCTCTTCAACAGAAAATCGGATAATTTTATATGCATAAACCTGACAAATAGTAAAGACCAGGATATCAACATCAACGATATAAGAGAAGACAACTTCGGGAATATCTGGATCGCTTCTCACGGAAACGGACTATATAAGCTGAATGCCGATTTACGGTTCGAGAAACATTTCTCTCTGAACAAATGCCTCAAATCAACATCATTCGATTATATCTGGACTGTAATTTCCGACCACTTAGGCAATTTATGGTTGGGAACGGCAGGAAGAGGACTCGTCCATTTCGATCCGAAGAATGAGACTTTCACGCCAATATCGAATCGGGAAAATCTGAATATCTCAGATCAGTCGATATACAGCATTCATTGCGACAAAAACAACGACTTGTGGATCGGAACCTCGACAAAAGGGCTTTTCAAATATAACTTCATCACCGGAAATGCCGACCGCTACCTCGAAAATGCAGGAAACGTAAAATCGATTACCGACTTCTCTGACCGGGAACTGATTATGGGTACAGATAAAGGGCTGATTATCTTTAACAAAGAATCCGGGAACTACTATATTCCAAAAGAAAAATCCGGATATAACAACGTATCCGACAAGTCTATTTTTACAATCACAAAAGACCGAGAAGGTTCTTTTTGGATAGGTACCTACTTTAATGGAGTCAAATACTTCTCTCCAAACGTCAGCAAGTTTCTACATTTCAACAATTTAGAAGAAGAGAATCTCAATAAATATATCATCAGCAGCATGGATGAAAGTGACAACGGAAACATCTTGATAGCAACCCACAACAACAACATCATTTACGAATTCTCTCCCTCTACCCAAAACATACGGGAAATTTACAAAATGACCTATTCCAACATACAAAATATAGTCAAAGACGGAGACAAATTGTATGTAAGTATCTATGGACGGGGTATAACCATATTATCTTTAAAAACCGGAAAAGAAATCGGGAAAATTGCCGTCAATACCATTGAAGGGAAATCTATTTTTAAAATATCAGGCAATCGGCTGCTGTTGGCTTTGGAAGAAAGCGGAAGTGCCTGGCTCTCGCCCGAAGGAGAAGTAAAACGGATAAAACAACTGCAAGGAAAACTTATTGCCGACATAATCGAAGATAAAGACGGAAACATCTGGTTTGCCACTCATTCTTATGAACTCTTTTGTCTCAAACCTGACGGCACATGGATCAACTTTTCCTCTGCAAAATACGACAACAAACTATCCGAAGTCAGAGGATTTAACAGACTGCTATGCGATCGGAAAAACCGCATCTGGATATGTACGAAAAATAAGGGAATCATACTTTTCAATCCGGAAATAAACAAAATAGAAAAAACTTTCGACAGACAAAACGGACTGCCCTCTAACGACACCTACTCGATCATCGACGATAAAAACGGGAACATCTGGATCTGTACCCCAAAAGGAATCGTACGCGTCGATATAAACAACATAAACGATGTAAAAATATTCGGGTATATTGGGAAAGAGATACAATATAACTCAAAATGTATCTTAAAAGCATCATCCGGGATATTATATTTCGGCGGATCAAATGGATTTATCTCCTTAAATCCCGAAGAAATGGTTATTAACAAAGTAAAACCGACAATTGTAATAACCGGATTCAAGATCTTCAACAAAGAAATCTATCCCAACGGAAAAAATTCTCCGCTGAAAGCCCCGCTAAGCCAGTCTCAAGAAATCGTCCTAAAACGTGACCAGTCCAATTTCAGTTTCGAATTTACATCACTAAGCTACCTCTTCCCCGAAGCCAACCAATATGCATACTTTCTCGAAGGATTCGATAAAGAGTGGAATTATGTTACCGACAATACGGCTCAATACATGAACATTCCACCGGGGAAATATATCTTCCGGGTAAAAGGATCGAACAACGACGACATATGGAACGAAGCCAGCACCTTGATTACGATTATCGTAAAACCGCCATTGTGGCAAGAATGGTATATGATGCTTTTATATATCATACTTGCAGGAGGTATTATATACTGCATAATCAAACGGTATTATAAACACCTCGATGCCGAAAATAAAGAAAAACAATATAAATTTCAGGTTGCCAAAGAAAAAGAGATGTACGAATCAAAAATCAACTTTTTCACGAACATTGCCCATGAAATCAGGACTCCTTTATCTCTGATAATCGCACCATTAGAAAAAATAATCCGTTCCGGAGACGGAAACGAACAGACAAAAAAGCATTTAGACTCGATCGAACGGAATACAAACCGTCTGCTCGATTTGGTAAACCAGTTACTCGACTTCCGAAAAATAGAAAATGACATGTTCATCCTAAACTGCCATTTGCAAAGTATCGAGAAAATCATCCAGAAAGTTATCCGCCAATATGAGCAAGACTGCAAACTGCATAATATCGAAATAACCGTGGATATCGAGAAAGATGTTATCAGTTATACCGATTCTGAAGCCTTATATAAAATTATCAGCAACTTGATTTCCAACGCTATAAAATTCACAAAAGACAAAATAAAAATAAAACTTACAGTCTCAGGCGACGATTATTCTCTGTCGGTCGAGGATAACGGAGTCGGGATAAAAGAATCTTACTTCGACAAAATCTTCGAATCGTTCTATCAGATTCAGATCGGAGACAACGCCGTCAACAAGGGATCGGGTTTAGGCCTTTGCCTTTCTAAAACACTTGCCCAAAAATTAGGCGGTGACATTTATGTGAAATCAGAATACGGGAAAGGTTCACTCTTTACCCTTACCTTACCCATAAAAAACAGCGAAATAAAAGATTCTGAAATAGAAAAAATAAAAGACGAAGATACCCCGCTATCGGCCAAAATGCCCGAATCGGGACAAAACATACTGATCGTCGATGACAACAGCGAATTGCGTACGTTCATAAAAGAATGTCTTTCGGACAAATACTCTATCTCTGAAGCAGGAAACGGAGCTGAAGCTCTAAAAGTATTGGAAAAAGAGAATATCGACATCATCATCTCTGATATAATGATGCCGGTCATGGACGGTTTAGAGCTATGTAACGAACTCAAAAGTAACATCGCCTACTCTCACTTGCCGCTTATCTTGCTCTCTGCCAAAACCGATACCTCAACCAAAATCGACGGATTAAAGAAAGGGGCAGACGTATATATCGAAAAGCCGTTCTCGATCGAACAACTCGAAGCACAAATTATCAGCATTATCGAAAATCGGGATAAAATACGTAAAAGTTTTATCAAATCACCGCTACAATATTTCAAACAAAACACAGACAATCGTGACAATATCGAGTTTATACATAAACTCAACAATTTCATTTTAGAAAATATGTCCGACGAACACTTCTCGATCGAGAACATAGCCAGCCAATTTGCCATGAGCCGCACAAACCTCAACAACAAAATAAAAAACATCACCGGTATTACTCCCAACGACTATATAAAACTGATACGGCTAAACAAAAGCGCCGAGTTATTGGGTAGCGGAAAATACCGAATAAACGAAGTCTGTTTCTTGGTGGGATTCAATTCTCCCTCCTATTTCTCAAAATGTTTTTACGAACATTTTGGCAAACTGCCGAAAGACTTTATGCAAATGGATTCGGAATAATTATAGCTGTTTATCGCAGCCAATACAGGCATTGGCTATTGTGCCCTGTATGGTGTCGATATTTGAAGAAAAAAACAGGAAGCCACTCCTTGCCATGCAAAATGTTGTCAACTAATAAGAGATGACCTAATTCGGTGGAGATTTCTGCTCCACCTCGAACGGTCTATTTTGCCGTTTTTTGTGTGCCACCAGAAATCGAGAATCGACATATATAGTATTATTTTTCAATACGTTAAATATCCGTCTCCACCATATTAATCCCTTAAATAAGGTTTTTCAGAACCTTACTCCACTTAACAACAGTTTGTATTTTGGATACAATTCCTAAATGTAGAAATAAGGGAAATGTGTTATTTCTCATTCTCTTCGAAATAAAAAAGCATATAATCTTACTATTACCTGAAAAGGATAAAATGCTTCGGGAAAATTATCGGGAAGCATATATGAGTGGTAAATAAAAGAAATAAAGGCTGTGTACCGGTCTGGATAAACCGATGTCACACAGTCTTTATGCTTGTATGATGAACAATTATACATCTTCAGGCATGGGGATGACAATGATAGACTCACTACACCGGATTCCGTAAAATACGTCTCGGACCCGCCCCTGCTGGGGTATCAGAATACCCTTTTCTACCAAATCCTTTATATCACGTGCTGCTGTATCCGGTGATACCTTTACACGTTTTGCCCAGTTCTTAGCCGTCAGTTTGCTGGGATAACCGTCCAAATATAAATTCAAGACTTCACATTGTCGTTCGGACAAGACTGTTTCGGCATGAGTCTGCCAGAATATGGCCTTGTTAAGAACCTTCGACAATGTTTCGTCGGATTGCTCTACAGAACGGAGCAGGCAGTCAAGATAGCAGATGATCCATTCAGTAATTTCACAATCTCCCTTCTGTGTTTTCTCCAATATGTCGTAATACTGTTTTTTATCCTTGTTTATCTGATGGGAGATACTGAAGAAACGCATCTTTGAGTTTTCGGACTGTGAAAGTGCCATATCAGCAATGGCTCGTCCGATTCGTCCGTTTCCGTCATCGAAAGGATGGATGCAGACAAACCATAAATGGGCTATTGCCGATTTTACATAACCGTTATGTGCATCTGAATTGAACCAGTCCAGAAATCGATTCATTTCTTCGTCTATTCTTTCAGGAGCAGGTGCTACATAATGTACCTTTTCCCGGCCGAACATTCCAGAAATAACTTTCATATCTCCACTGCGGTATCGGGCTACATCAATTTTCGTTGGACCGCTCCATCCGGTAGGAAACAGGCAGTTGTGCCAGCCGAATAGTCTTTCATGGGTAAGCGGACTGTTGAAATTGACGGTTGCGTCAAGTGCCATTTC
>CASFRL010000107.1 GCA_949297285.1 uncultured Bacteroidales bacterium | reverse complement strand
CCCATTGTTTCGCATGCGTGCATTTTGCGTACCAAATTATTGGTTTGCAACATTCGGCGCATACTGAGTGCAAGACTGAGGGTCACACTCATTGGCAGACCTTCGGGAACGGCCACGACAATCAAGGTTACGGCGATCATGAAATATTGCAATATCCGGTTTGCTTCTTCGATATCGATCCATGAAGAAGCGTTCAGCGGATTTACACCGAATAATGTTCCTATACCGCAAAGAACAGCAAAAACAATAATACCGAATGCAAACCATGTTATCCATCCGAACCGGTTAATGCAACGGGGGAGGGGTTTCTCTTTCCCGGCTAAAGAAAAAGCATCGTATAGGATCGGAATCCACACTTTAGACAAGGCTATGGCTCCACCTGCCATAACGGCTCCCAACAGCCCGAATTGACCTAACGTAATCGGGTGAATGATCAAGTCTTTGATAAATAGGGTGCCAAAAGTAAGAATGGCCAAGGCAAAGCCGGCTACGCCGATAAGTTTGGCCAATCCGTTCAATTGCCGATTCAGCGGTGTCTCTTCTCCGCTGATTTCTGTCGCTTTTTCAGCAACTTGACCATATTGTGTAGCATCACCGACCTGTTTTACTTCCATGATTCCATGTCCGTCGAGAACTTTTGTCCCTCTCATTACCCAATTCGATGGATATGTGGCTTCGGCATCAAAGTCGGCCGGATTTGTCGTCTTATCGATCATGGGTTCACCCGTAAGACAAGATTCATCGATTTGCAGCGAAATCGCTTCGAGTAATTCCCCATCGGCCGGAACTTCTTCTCCCGTTTCGAGCAATACGATATCACCGACGACGATCTCTTTTTTAGGGACTTCTTGATGTTTCCCGTTTCGGATCACTTTTATCATGACGTCATCGTTTACCTGGTTTAGAATGTCAAATTTTTTATTTGCATCCATTTCAAACCAGAAAGCGACACCGGTGGCTAAAAATATGGCACAAAATATACCGATCGTTTCGGCATATTCACCGTGTATGAACGAAATACATAAAGATAACAATGCTGCAATCAGCAATATCCGGATAATCGGGTCTTTAAATTTTTCGAGAAAGAGTTTCCAAAGTGAGGTTTTTTGAGGGGGTGTAAGCAGGTTGCTTCCGAATTTTTCCCGGCTTTCCTTTACTTGTGCATCGGTCAGCCCGGAATAGTGTTGTTTAACATCCATTGTTTGATAGTTTAGTGTAAATGATTTATCGGGTACGAATATAACACTTTAAAATGAAATAAAGTTAGAAGTCGTTTTAATATTTTGTCGGAGAAATATTTGAGGCATTATCTTTTTATTTTAATGCGTGTTTTTGCAATGTTACAAATTTCTTTAGTCTGTAAAAAAAAGCTATTTATCATAGAATGAAAATAGTTACTTAGGTATTAATTTATTATTAAAAACAACTCGGGTATATATAAAATAAAAAAGAGGCTTTTTCTCAAAAGTCCCTTTTTTAAAGGTTTTCAATAGGTATTAATTTTTTAAGGTAAAAAAGATTGTTCTAGGTTAATAGGTGCAAAGATGTGTTTTTTTTTGAATCTCGCAAAAAAAATAAATATGTTATAAAACCTATTTTTGAGTGTTTTACGTACATTTAAAAGTTGTTAATCTGTTCTGTCTTAGTGTTATGAACGAAAAAAAAGAAAGTGCCAAATCAATTAAAATTTGGCTTAAAAATGAATTATTTTTTTTTCTCGAGCCTTAAAACTTGTGCCGATCGTGCCGGTAAATATAGTTTCAGCCATTCTTTTTTCTCTTTTTTATATAGTGGATCGAGAGAGGTAAGGTGCTCTATCGATTCATCGATCAATCCATATCCGCCGAATTGTTTAGAGTCTGTGTTCAATATGGTTTTATAGCATCCTTTAGGTGCTAAAATTCCATAGTCGGTAAATGATTTGAACGGATGAAAATTAAATACGAATAGAAGATCTTTTCGCATAAAGGCAAGAATTTGGTCACCTCCATTATCCCATAATTTTATAATTGGGCTTAGCTCGAAGTGTTTTATGCTTTTTATCAACATAATCATGGCCTTATCGAAATCTCCTAAATATTTATATTTAAGATTGTCGTTGTCAACAAGACTCCACTGTCTGCGTGCATATTTATAGGACCATCCGTTTCCCTCTCTCGGGAAATCGATCCATTCAGGATGCCCGAATTCATTTCCCATAAAGTTCAGATATCCTCCGTTGATTGTAGATAATGTGACCAAACGTATCATTTTGTGTAACGACATACCGCGATCTACTGCCATGTTGTTGTCGTTTTTCATCATGTGCCAATACATTTGTTCATCGATAAGTCTGAAGATAATTGTTTTATCTCCGACAAGTGCCTGGTCGTGACTTTCGGCATAACTGATTGTCTTTTCGTCCGAACGCCGGTTGGTCAATTCCCAGAAAATACCGGAAGGATTCCATTCTTCATCTTTCTTTTCTTTGATCATTTTGATCCAGAAATCGGGGATACCCATAGCCATGCGGTAATCGAATCCCATACCGCCGTCTTCTATCGTAGCCGCTAAACCCGGCATTCCGCTCATCTCTTCGGCTATTGTTATGGCCGAAGGGTTGACTTCATGAATCAGTTTGTTGGCTAACGTAAGATATACTATTGCATTTTCATCTTGACCGCCGTCATAATAATCGTTGTAACTGCTGAAGGCTTTTCCCAATCCGTGGTCGTAGTAGAGCATGGATGTAACCCCGTCGAAACGGAACCCGTCGAACTTGAACTCTTCAAGCCAGTATTTGCAATTGGATAACAGGAAATGGATAACTTCGTTTTTTCCATAATCGAAGCAGAGCGAATCCCATGCCGGATGTTCCCGCCGGTGATCTCCATAAAAGAATTGGTTATAAGATCCGTCAAATCTCCCTAATCCTTCCACTTCGTTTTTTACGGCGTGGGAGTGGACGATATCCATGATTACGGCGATTCCCAATGAATGAGCTTCGTCGATCAATTGTTTCAATTCGTCGGGAGTCCCGAAGCGGGAAGAGGGTGCAAAAAAACTGGATACATGGTATCCGAACGAACCGTAATAGGGATGTTCTTGGATGGCCATGATTTGAATGGCGTTGTATCCGTCATTAGCGATACGGGGTAAAATTTTTTCTCTGAATTCGGTGTAGCTGCCTATCCGTTCTTCTTCTTGTGCCATACCTATATGGCATTCATAAATCAGCAGCGGAGAGGTGTTGGGTTTGAATTTCTTCTTTTTGAATTTGTATGCTGTCGGGGGAGCCCATACCTGAGCCGAGAAAATATATGTGTTTTCGTCTTGTACGACTCGGGTTGCCCATGCCGGAATCCGTTCGCCCTGGCCTCCTTCCCAATGCATTGACAGTTTATACAAGTCGAGATGTTTTATCTCTTTCTCTTTCAATTTCAATTCCCATACTCCGTTTTTCAATTTTGAAAAGCGGTACCGTGAACACTCTTTCCATTCCGAAAAATCTCCGATCAGATAAATTTGGGTAGCATTAGGAGCCCATTCGCGGATAACCCACCCTTTTTCTGTTTTGTGAAGACCGAAGTAAAGATATCCGTCTGCGAAATCAGATAGAGATTTTCCTTTTCCGGTCAGTTCGTGCTCTTTGGAAACGGTCAGTTGATATCTTCTTTCGATGCTGTTTCTGTACGGTTCGAGCCAGGGATCGTTTTTTATTAAATTAAGGGTGTTCATGGTTGCTGTATCTTATTATTAAAAAAAGTGTTGGAATTGTTTTGGAGATAGAATTATCAGAGGGTAGTACAATATCAATTTTACCGAATCTTAAAATATAAATAGAGATCTGTCCATATTTTAAGATTCGGAATGTTTTTATGTGTCGTGTCGCGGTTTTTATATTTTAACCTTGACGATAGCTTTTCTGAAATTTCCTTCAGCAATTCCGGGAGCGTGACCGTCTTCCGGGAAGAAAATGGCAAATTCTCCGGGTTGTACTTGAATATAGGTGGTCGGGGCATCGGCAAAGAATGTTATATCTTTGTCTTCATTATAAGGTTGGGTCACCTCTTTCAGGTCTTTGGTCGCTTTCCAGCCCATAGTTTCGGTTGCGGTCAAAGGCATCTGTATATCGATATATTTATTATGGGTTTCCATTTTTGCGGCTTCTTTGCTTTTGCCGGTAGGTTCTGCAATAGAAACGTATAGGTTATCTCCGTCGAGAACTATTTTCCCAGCCTCTTTGGTTGAGAAATCTGTTGATTTCAAAAAATCGAATGCTTTTTTAAATAATGGATGCAACGACTCTATCGATGCTGAGTTGCTAAGAGAATCTAAGATCATAATGTTTGTTTTTTTAGGGTCTTAATTTAGTAATCGGATTATCTGATGATACAATCCGCTATTATGCAAATTTATAAAATTATTTGAGACAACCATTATTTTTCTTCCGATCTTTTGTAATTCTCTTTGAGAAACTATCCGAATTGGGAGTTTCTGCTATTGTTACGCGTTGACGTATTTGTCACGGCGCCAAATGTTTCGGCAACTTTTGTCATAAAATATTTTTCTTTTTAAGAGAACGGTTGCGTTCTGAGTTACAACCCCGTTTTAGAGTATAGAGAGC
This sequence comes from uncultured Bacteroidales bacterium, assembly GCA_949297285.1. Classification (GTDB taxonomy): domain Bacteria; phylum Bacteroidota; class Bacteroidia; order Bacteroidales; family Coprobacteraceae; genus Coprobacter. The sequence continues at coordinate 88,441 of CASFRL010000107.1, read as the reverse complement.
GGTGCCCGGTTGTCTGGAATGTGACTGCTTCGGATACGCCATTCTTGGGGATACAGGTTATTGGCTCGGTTCCCGAGATTTTTTGCCCAGCCCAATGCTTTCCCTTGGAACGTCAGTAGAAAATAGTTGCGTTCGGTATTTTGAAGTCGGATCGACTCTCTGCGCAAATAAGATAATGCCGTGTCGTAAGACAATTCTTCTATGGGGAAATTCGTCCGGTTTAAAAACGTCGACAAAGCCAATGCGTGATCGGGAATATAGTCTTTCCCTTTAAAACGGGATAATGGTATTCCTGCATGGATGACATTCATCATCGCATCGAGTAAAGCTCGGTCTTCGGAATAGACTTTCGGAAACGCTGTTATCAAGTCGGCACCTGACACAAAAGAGAATTGTTCACTATGCTTAATCCAAGATTTGATGTTTTCTGGGATGTTCTCTTTATGCTCGTGTCGATTCTTTTTGGAAGATATCCGATTGTAGAGCCGTTCTCGCGAAAATAGGTCTTCCGACTCAGGCTTTCGAAATACTGTCATAAAAAGGCCTTCACCTTTGGTAACATGCGGCATAAAACGGTAACAGGGAATATTTCCGGTCAGCTCTTTGTGTACATGCCATTCGGGGTCGATTTTTACCGGTAATGGGATTGCGCCCAATCTTCTGTGTATGTAATCGGCCATCTCTTCATTCTCTTGGGTATTATAAGTGCACGTACTGTATATCAATATACCTCCGGGGCGCAAGGCATCCCAAATGTTGTGCAGTATCTCTTTTTGTCGTTCGGCACATCGGGTGACGTTTGCAGCCGACCATTCTTGTATTGCCGCCGGATCTTTACGGAACATACCTTCTCCGGAACAAGGTACGTCGGTCAAGATAACATCGAAATAGTGTTTCAGCGTATTGAATGTCGCCGAATCGTTGTTGGTGACAATACAATAAGGATTTCCCCATTTTAAAATATTTTCGGCAAGGATATTTGCCCGGTTACGGATAATCTCATTGCAGACAATCAGACTACCGGCCGGTAATGCCGATAATGCCAACGTCGTTTTGCCCCCCGGGGCAGCACACAAATCGAGATAACGCACCGGATCGGTCACATATTGTCGGATAACATGGTCGAGAAACATCGACGAGGCTTCCTGTACATAATACACTCCGGCATGGAACAGGGGATCGAAAGTAAATGCCGGGCGATTTGGCAAATAATAGCCGTTTGGACACCAAGGAACTCTTTCTTCAGATAATTCGCAACTTGTTTTTGAGGGGTTTAGCCGAATACTCACCGGTGATTCTTCTTGCAATGCCTTTTCAAAATCAGGGTATTCCTCTTTTAATAAATCTTTTGTGCGGTCGATGAATGCCAAAGGTAGTTCCATGTCGTTTCTGTTGATACTGCAAAATTACACACTTTTCGGATAGGAAAGAAATGGTTTTGCATTTATGATAAATGACAAGAAATATTTACCTTTGTCGTAAAGAGTTTATTGTATTTATGCATTCAGCAGCACTTTACTTGATCCCAGTAACATTGGGAGACACACCGATCGATAGGGTATTGCCGACATACAACAGTACGGTTATATCCGGTATTTCCTATTTTATAGTAGAAAATGTACGCACGGCTCGCCGATTTTTGAAAAAGACAAATCCCGAAATAAATATAGATGCCCTGACCTTTTACACTTTGAATCGGCATACTCGTCCTGAAGAGGTATCCGACTATCTTGCACCTTTAGCCGCCGGCTTTTCTGTCGGAATTATTTCTGAGGCCGGTTGCCCTGCGATTGCCGATCCCGGAGCCGATGTCGTGGCGATTGCCCAACGTTCGGGGTATAAAGTAGTCCCCTTGGTCGGACCGTCGTCTATCTTAATGTCGTTGATGGCTTCGGGCTTCAACGGACAGAGTTTTGCTTTTCATGGTTATTTGCCTATCGACTCAGGAGAACGGGCTCGAATGCTTAAGACATTGGAACATCGTATTTATGCAGAACATGAAACACAGATATTTATAGAAACGCCCTATCGGAACAACCGTATTGTCGAAGATTTTATAAAAATGTGCAATCCGCAGACCAAATTGTGTATAGCCATGAATATTACTTGCGAAGATGAATATATTCGCACACTCACCTTAAAAGAATGGAGTAAGGAAAAACCCGATCTCAATAAAAAACCGTCGATCTTTTTATTATATAAATAATTGAACAAATCTCTTTTTTGCCGTAAAAGGTTTATCTTTGCAAACTTCAAAGTCAAAAAGAGGGTTTATAAATGAGTTTACGTTTTTTGAGCCTTGCCAGTGGAAGCAGCGGAAACTGTTATTATCTTGGAACCGAAGAATATGGTATTCTCATAGACGCAGGCATAGGCATACGCACGATAAAAAAACAATTAAAGGAGCATAACATCCCGTTCGAAAATATAGTCGGTCTTTGCATCACTCACGATCATGCCGATCATATAAAATCGGCAGGATGTTTAGGCGAAAAATATTTTATTCCGGTATATACCACAAAAGAGATTTTGGGAGGTATGAACCGGAGTTATTGCATGACCGAGAAAATTTATACGGCTTGTCATCCTATTTGCAAGGAGGTGCCTTTTGAAATCCGTGATTTTAAAATTACCTCGTTCGAAGTCCCTCACGACGGGACAGACAATGTCGGCTATTTTATAGAGTATCAGAATCTGAAATTCGCGTTTGCCACAGACCTCGGACATATTCCTTCGGGTGTAGCGCAATATTTGCGTCGGGCTAATTATTTGGTGATCGAGGCGAACTATGATATCGAGATGTTGACACACGGAACGTATCCGCCACATTTGAAGCAACGGATTATCAACCCGAACGGGCACATGAGCAATACCGATACGGCAGAATTTTTAGCCCGTAATTTTACAGAAGATATGCAATATATCTTTTTGTGTCATTTAAGTCGGGAAAATAATCATCCCGAACTTGCCTATAAGACAGTAGAATATCGCCTTTATCAAGAAGGTATACGGGTAGGAAAAGATGTCCAGTTGGTAGCTCTTAAAAGGAATCATCCTTCAGAATATTATCATTTCGAATAAAATTTTATTGAAAACGTTTTGCGGGTTTTTCGAAAAACATTACTTTTGCAACCGCAACCAACAAGAATTTGACTCCGTAGCTCAGTTGGTAGAGCAAATGACTCTTAATCATTGGGTCGAGAGTTCGAGCCTCTCCGGGGTCACCAATATAGAAAGGGCGCTTACATCATGTAAGCGCCCTTTCTATATTGGTGAAATCGTATTTAACGATTAGTTTATGGTACTTTTTTTGTTCAGATTTTGAAAATCAATTATTGCTTTGTACTCCTTCTGCAACAATGCGGAAATTTTTTCTCAGTTTTATATCTTCAGATGAAGCTCCCACACGTACCTCAAATTCTCCCGGTTCTACATTCCACTTCATGTTAATATCCAGTATTTCGAGATCTTCCGGATGCAGGGTAAATTGCACATTTTTCGTTTCTCCCGGTTGCAGAGAAACACGTTCGAATCCCCGTAGGAGCGATTCATAGGAAATGACACTGCTTACCTTGTCTTTTACGTATAGTTGCACAATTTCGTCACCGGCTCTTTTCCCCGTGTTCGTGACATCGAACGATACCTGAATATTGCCCTCGGGACCTTGTTTTTCCGGAGAAACTTTCAGATTGGAATATTCGAATGTTGTGTAACTAAGTCCGAATCCGAAAGGATATAAAGCTCCGTTAACGCGTGTTTTCCCATATCCGTTCGGCCCGGCTTCGGGCTGTTTAGCTTGAGATGCCGGTTTGAACGGGAAATTCAACTCGATCTGTCCCAATGTTTTAGGAAATGTGACTGGAAGTTTTCCTCCCGGATTGTAATCTCCGAAAAGAGTTTCGGCAATGGCTGTTCCTCCCATTTGTCCGGGAAACCATGCTTCCAGAATTGCCGGAATATAACGGTCTGCCCAGTTGATCGTAAGCGGCTGTCCGTTTATAAGAACAAGAACGACCGGTTTCCCTGTGGCATACAATGCCTCAAGAAGTTGCTGCTGACGGCCAGGAAGATCAAGTCCCGAACGTGATTTGCTTTCACCGGTGCTTTCTTCGTCTTCACCGAGTACGGCAATAACAATATCACTTTGCTTAGCTTTCTCTACGGCATTTTGTATTTCTTGTTCTTCTTCTGTTGTCAATGGGGAGTGTATTATTTCACTTTCGGGCCATTTAGCATCCTTTACCTTGCAACCTAAAGCATAATCGACAAGAACTTTGTTCCCAAGATAATTTTTAATACCCTCATATACCGTTACATTTTCCAATTCTTGAGGGCCATAACGGCTAACCATGTAATTCTCCTCTTTGGCAAGAGGTCCGGTGATTAATATTCGGGATAATTTATTTTTATCAAGAGGCAATAAATTATTTTCGTTTTTTAGAAGTACCAACGATTGACGTTGTATATCAAGCACAAAATCTTTGTGTTTGTCTGCCCCGACAATTTTATCAGCAGCTTTGGGATCGATGACAAATGGTTGATCGAAAAGGCCAAGGCGGAATTTTACCCGTAAAACATCAGCAACCCGTTCATCTATCACTTTCATTGATAGACGGCCTTCTTTTACTAATTTTCGGACAGGTAAAATGAAAATGTCCGGTGCCGCAAAGGTCGTTCTTACATTAAGCCCGGCTTCAAGAACCATTCTTACCGCATCTTCGTAAGTCTCGGCAACATGGTGTTTGTTATATACATATTCTACAGCATCACTGTCGCTGACAACATATCCGTCAAATCCAAATTCTTGTCGGAGCAACTGTGTCAAGAAGTAATAGCTCGCAGTCACAGGAACACCGTCCCAGTCGTTATAACTGCTCATGATACCCATCGGGTGGGCGTTTTGAATTACTTTTTTAAAGGGATAAAGATGCATTTGATGCATTTCCCGAGGGGCTACATGAGGATCGGTGCGCACACTACCGTCCCTTCCTCCTTTAGGAACACTATATACCGCAAAGTGTTTTAGCGTTGCCGCTACTCCTTGGTCTTGAATGCCTTTAACCATCTGAGTACCAAGTGTAGCTACTAAAAAGGGATCTTCTCCATAACATTCAAGGACACGTCCCCAACGAGGATCTCTGGCAAGGTCTAATATCGGTGCATATATATTGGTATATCCGAGAGCTTTGGCTTCTTTTCCTGCAATGGCTCCGGCTTTATAAACCAAAGAGGGGTTCCATGTGCTTCCGATGCCGATCGGTGCGGGGAGGGGCGTCGCTTTTGTATGGTTGAGTCCGTGTATTGTTTCGTTAGAAAAATCTACCGGAATCCCCAGCCGGGTTTCTTCGATAAACCATTTCTGGGTTTTATTGATCGCTTCAGCGTGTTTGCTGAAAGGATAAATCAGTTCTGGCGCTATTTTTGCACCGTCACCGACCCCATTCAATTGTTCATCAATGTTGGCAATACCGTCTTTCCAGATTTTATGTTTCCATTCCGGAGTCGGTAATGAGTCGCTCATTACCCGTTTATATCCATATAAAGTTGCCAACTGACAGGTTTTCTCATCTAAATTCATTTGAGATAATAAATCTTGTACTCGTTTTTCAACAGGTTGTTCAGGATCTTCGAATATATCCATTTTCCCATTTTTGTTGAAATCGATCCAATTATCGTGATAAATATCTCCCTTATTTCCTTTGGAAAATGCTATTTGTCCTACCAGAAAAATACTTCCGGTGATTAGCATACATTTTTTTAGCATAGTTTTTTATAAAGTTCTGTTATGAATAAGCCATTTTTTGCAAAGAAAAAAGGACTCTCTTAATTTTTTAATAATACCGGATTAAAGAGATTCTTAAAAACAGATTAATTCTTTGTTTTATTTTCAGTTTCGTTTTTATCCCTTTATTATTTGTCGATTTTAAGTATTTGATACCTTGTAACTCTAAAAGATAACATTTACCTTTGTCATGATAAAAGCAATAAGAAATGAAAAAAGTCTTGTGTCCCAGATGCGATAATGATATTATGTTTGATGAAAATCATTATGAAAATAATATCTCTCTTTTTTTTGTTTGTCCTTATTGCGGGAAACAATTCAATGTGTCGGTCGCTGACTTGATGAGCCAGCCGGAAGTGCAAGATTGCGGTTTTATTGTCGTATTGGAAAACGCCTATGGATACCGTCAAGAGCTGCCTCTTTTCTTAGGTGATAACATCATCGGCCGCCGTTCTAAGGGGACAGATATTCAGGTCCCGATAGAGACTACCGATGTTTCGGTAGCCCGTCAGCATTGCATTATTAATGTGAAAAAGAACAAGTCGGGTAGGCTTGTGTATACATTGCGTGATTTTCCGAGTATATCGGGCACTTTTCTCCGGCATGAACGTCTGGGAAAGAAAGACCGGATAATATTGGAAAATGGTGCGATTATAACCGTGGGTTCTACAACCTTTATTGTGCATTTTGCCGGAGAGCCGGAAGACGAAGACTAAAAATAGCATATATGCAAAACATAATTCTTTTTGATACGGTAGAAACTCATCAAGAGTTTTTGCCGATAACTTTTACAAGACCCGTTTCGGATATTCGTATCGGGATTTTTACAATACGCGAAAAGTGGGAATCACGTTTCCCCGGAGTTTACTCTTACGATACAGAAGATTATTTGTCTGTAAAGTATCCGATGATTTCAGCACCGAACAGTTTTTATATTGCCGGGAATGTGTGCCCTGATGATAATCTTATCGCAGCGATATCTTCTCTTTCGGAGAACGAATCTTTATTTTACGGAGACGAATTGATTGCCTTTTACGGATCGTTGGAGGCTTTTCGCGGGAAAGATTTTGGAGTAAAGCATCTTTTGGACGATGAACCGTTTATGATACATCGTTTATATGACATATTCCTAAAGAACGGAGAGGCTTTGGAAACAGATTTTCGTCATATTGTTGCCGGGCGTAAGTCCGAACCGTTATCTGCATCGAACCGTATTGTCGGAGATCCTTATTTTGCAGATGGAACTTCGAAAATCTTTATCGAACCGGGAGCGGTAGTAGAATGCTCGATATTGAATGTAACAAAAGGTCCGGTTTATATCGGAAAAGACGCTGAAATTATGGAGGGGGTTTGCATACGGGCACCTTTTGCGGCTTGTGAGCATGTCGTTGTGAATATGGGTGCGAAAATTTACGGAGCAACAACATTGGGCCCGTATTGTAAGGTCGGCGGAGAGTTGAATAATGTGGTGATGTTGGCTTATTCGAATAAAGGGCATGATGGATTTCTCGGAAATTCCGTTATCGGAGAATGGTGCAACCTGGGAGCCGGGACGAATGCTTCGAATCTGAAAAACGATTATAGTGAGATAAAATTGTGGAATTATCCGACAGGTCGCTTTTTGCGTACGGGCTTACAGTTTTGCGGCTTGATGATGGGTGACCATTCAAAAGCGGGAATCAATAGTATGTTTAATACGGCAACGGTTGTCGGAGTAGGTACGAATATTCACGGATCGGGTTTCCCTCGTAATTTTGTAGCTTCTTTCAGTGATGGAGGGGCAGCCGGTTTTTCTGAGGTTCAGTTGCCTAAATTCTATTCGATTGCCGAGCGGATGATGGCACGGCGAGGTAAGACGCTTACCGATGTAGATAAAGATATTCTGGAGTCGATATATACCCAGACCGAAAGTTTAAGATAACAGAAATTTGGCCATAAAAAAAGCGGGAAATGTTTTCCCGCTTTTTTTATGAATATGTTTATTTTAGAGTTTTGTTTATCTCTTCTTTTACCAATTTTTCCATGATTTTATATCCTTCGCCGGTCGGGTGTACACCATCTTTACTCAGATTCTCGGGAAGTCCGTTTTTCTCATCTTTCATAGCCGAGAAATAGTCGACATATCCGTATTTTTTTGCTTTGGCATACGCTTCTATTTCTTTGTTCAGTGCCATGATTTTAGCGGGAACATCCTTTATGTCGAGTCTCCATTGCATCTGTAACGCAGGCAAAACAGAAGTAAGTATTACTTTTATTCCGTTTGCTTCGGCAATAGCAGCCATAGCCTTAATGTTGTTGAGTGTAAATTCCGGGTGGTAACTACCGGTGTTTTCTGCCACGTCATTTGTACCGGCATTGATGACAACAGCTTTCGGATTTAAGGAAACGACATCCTCATAAAAACGCATAAGCATTTGGGGGCTTGTTTGTCCGCTGATGCCTCGACCGATATAATTATTTTCTGTAAAGAAATCGGGGTGAGCGTTTACCCAGCCTTCGGTTATCGAATTGCCCATAAACACGACGCGTTTTTCTTTTTTGGTCGCAGCCGGAAGTTCCTGATTTGCCTTTTCATATTTTTTGATGTTTGCCTTTTCGTATAAATCCTGAGATTTAACGGTTGTCGTGAAAGGGAACGAAAATAAAAATGTCCCGCACAGGATTAAAATTAAGTTTTTCATTTTCATATCAATTATGTGTGTTTAAATAGTTTGAGCAAAGCGTATAGATAATTCCGTCGGCAATACCGATTGTCGGGACCCATATACATTGGCAGTTGAGATGTCGTGTTATTTGCAAGAATAATTCTGCTGCCGGAACGATAACATCGGCTCTGTCGGCTCTCAGATCGTATTGTTTCATGCGTTCTTTTACCGGTAATGCCTGAAGCATTTTTAATACCTGATATAAATCTTTGATAGATAGAGGATCTCCTTTTTTTGTCCCGGACAGTTTATATATTTTGTTGATGTTTCCCCCCGAACCGATGATAGAAACATCCGGATATTCTGCCGCTAATAATTTTAAGTCGGAGTACAATCTAAGTATCTCTTCTTTTTTTACTTTATTGTTGAGAATCCGAACAGTCCCTATATCGTATGAACGGGAATCTTTGAGTTTGCAGTCGTGAATTAAACTTGTTTCTGTACTACCCCCGCCGACATCGACATATAAATAATCTCCCGGCCGATTCAGCAAATCGACAATATGACTGTCATATACGATTCGTGCTTCTTCTTTTCCGTTTATGATATCGATATTTATTCCGGTTTGTTTTGAAATGTAATGGGTTATTTCTTTTCCGTTCAAGGCTTCCCGCATAGCCGAAGTGGCACAAGCCCTGTAACTGACGACCCTGTATACTTGCATCATTTGTTTGAAAGCAGTAATGAGCCGTAACAATCGTTCGGTTTTGTCGTTCGATATTCTGCCTAATGTGAAGGTGTCCTGGCCTAACCGTAAAGGTACTCTGACGATAAATGTCTTTTTTAATTCTTTCGCCGTTTCTCCTTTGTATATTCCTTTTATAAGCAGACGCACTGCGTTCGAACCTATATCGATAGCTGCAAAATTTATTTGCTCCATATATGTTCCCGTTTTTCTTTGCGAATATAGTGAGAAAAATTTTGTTTTCCTTTTGATTGTCTTGAAAAACTCCGAGTAAATTATCGGGCGAGATCGAGGCGGATCGAAATACCGAAACTGCTGTCTGAAATAGGATAGGAGGTTGACGATACCAACGGCGTATTGATCTGATGATCGTAGAATGCCCGCAATGTTATGAGTTTGCTTAAAGCATAATCGGCCGAGAAGTTAAGCATCATCACTTTGGTCCCTGAAGTCGCTTGTGTAAAGTTTTGTTCGATTCGGCGTATCAGAGATTGATCTTTTTTGAAAGAGAAATTCGCCCGTAGTTTAAGGTCATTGTTGAATGTCCCTTGTTGTCCGCCTTTCCCTTTCCAGATAGCATTGAAATCGGTGATTGTATAACCTGCCCCGATCGTAATGCCTTGGCTTGTATATTCAACGATTTGTCCGGCCGAAGAATTCAGACTCAGTGTACGTGAATCTTGGTATTCTATCTTGGCCGTGATACTGTTTTGAAATGTCATGTCCAAGCCAAGTAACGGAGCAAAACTTTCGTTGATACTTACCGACGATATATCGTAAGGCGAAGAGGGGATCGGATTCCCGGTCAACTCGTCCTTGACAAATCCGAAATCTTTTTCTTCGGCTTCTGCCCAATTGAGGAACGACGAGTATGATCCTACGGTGTAGGTGCATCGGTATGAATGGCTCAGGACAATGCTTTTGAAATGCTTCTTCAATGCATTGATTTTAGATAACCCGTCATAGGTTATTTTCCAGTTGGGCAATAAACTCTTGATCGAAGGGAATGCCGTTAGGCCTACTTTTCTGACATCTTTACCACTGTAAGCTGCAATGAATGCCGGTATCATAACATCCGGAGAATTGAGGTTTACGCCTCCATTTTCTGCGTTATAACGTTTACCCACCAATCCTTTTTCGCTGATAAATCCTGCCGATGGGTATGTCATTTGGCTGTATTTGGCTTCTAATCGTTGAGCAATGATTTCCCGATTTTGCAAGAACGTTTCGAATGCCTTGGAATAGTATCCGTTCGATGCTTTGGCACTCTTCAGCGATGATGCTATGGCGATATGTGTCATTGTGAAGTTTCCTCCCCGTATGGTAGGCATTCCTTCATACATAAACTGTATCTGGTTGTTGTTCCCGACAGTGCGGTTTGCATTTAAAGTGATTTTAAATCCTTTGAAAGGTTCCAGCGTAGCATCGATATTAAACTCTTCTGTTCGGTTTATGACTGCCGGACTGACTAACGAATCGTTTATAATAAGCCATCCGCGTTCTTTGACCTTTTCGATATAACTTTCGTCGGTTAATCCAAATGCAAAGTCCAGACCCGGCGCCAGTGTGCTGGATGATGTCGATTGTCCGAATATATCCCCGATGTTTGGTAAGAAAGACGGCAAATACATCGAGTTGCTCTTTTTGTAATGGACGTTAATATTTCTTACCAGCATGGCAAACCGCGTCGTATATTCGGCAGTCTTATACCAGAATGAGTCTTCTGGGCGTTTACCCGGCAAAATAGTCAATGTTATTTTAGACGTGTCTTTATTCTCGATAAGAATTGTATTTTTATCTACCACCCTATATCTGACCGGATAAAATGTTCCCTCTTTTGTCTTTGCCGAGACTTTTACCTTTTTATTATCGAGATTATGTTTTATGGTAGTTGTCGTGTCTTTTCTTAAAGAGATGATACGTTCGAATTTTTTCTTTTGGGCTGAGGTTCGCGAAGAACGGGATGTGTTGGCGAATTTACGGTTTATCTTTTTCAAGAAATCCGATTTGTTGTAAAGCGTCTCTAAATTGAACCGCCCGTCGACTCCGAATTGTCCCTGATTATTCAGGTTATTACCCATTGTCGTCTCTTCGTCGATAAATACACCTCTGTCCCAAGAATAGGTAGAATTGTATTTTGCCGATAAAGTCATCCAGTTCAGCATCGGAATTTTCGATAGTGGAACATCGAAAGTGGCATTAAACGTCTGGTTGTAATTCCATGGCGTACCTAAATGCCAAATACTTTGCATAACCGTATCTTTCCAAGCTTTGTATTCATCCGGGAAAAGTTTCTTGTTTACCACACCCGAAGGTTCGTCGATACGGGCATTCGTCATGGTCGATAATGACATGTTCAATGATTTCAACAGATTCCATTGAATCGAGAACTGCCGGTCCCATAAGAAGTTTTTACTGATCGATATGGGCAATTGCATACTTGAACCGTCTTCACCCAATTCACGTAACTGTTGTTCATAATAGTAGCGTGACATATTGGTATAGAAAGAAATATTATTGGGTAGATAGTTGATACCCATATCTTTAAGAACCTTCAAATGTTTTGACTTGCTTTTTATCGATTTAAAAGGTTGAAGGGGTTTTATATACGGTGTGTAACTGTAACTGAAATTTCCCCTTCGATCGAGAGTGTTTTCGAACGAAGTGGTCGGATCTTGTTTGTTTTGGATGTTTGAAGAGTAGCTGAACGTAAAATTGGCCGGGTCATAAGGCATCGGATTTTTACTTTGAATATCAAACTTTAATCCGGAGATGCTGAAACTCTTGACCGTCGATACATCGATAGAGGCATTCTTTATCGAATCTCTTTCGTAGCTGGAGCCGGCAGCATCTAAAGCATCCGATAGCAAGATGTCTTGGTCGAGAGGATTATATTTGGGCAAAGTACGCTCTTCTGATAATGAATAAAATATCGGAGCTTTAAGTTTTAATTTTTCGGGGAAGAAGCGTCCCAAATCGACCATTGTAGCAATATTGTATTGATAATAGTCGTCGAGCCGTCGATCATTTAAACTTTGGTCGATACCTCCGAATCCGCAAGTTTCGATATGACCTCCGAAGTTTACGGTAGCAATATCCGATACCGCCAGATTTACGTTAGCTTGGGCGGCCCATCCTCCGCTCTCGTTAAATCCCGATAACCTGAGTTCGTTGACCCATACGACAATATCTTTATTTGTCCCGGCATTATTGCGTACACCGATCATAATCGTCGTTATGTCCGATAAACTCGGATTCCCGATGATCGATACTTTATTTCTTGGTTGGTCGGGGTCATATATCGAGTAAACTTCTTGATAGCTTGCGCCCTCGTCACCTCTTCGTTTTGCCGCATTTCGTTTCAGTTTCAGCTCTGTTACCAAAGAGAGCGGGAAATTGATCATGTTTTGCGTAGGCCATACCGTTTCTTGGTCTTGCGAATTATACGTGTTATAACTTCCCGGAGGTGTAAGAGCCAGCGGAACTTCATACTCGTAATAGTTGTTGCGGTAGTCAGAACCGAAACGAATAAATATTGAAGTCTCACCATTCCTAAGATCGGTGTTGTCATCGATCAGTTTTTCGGCATGGGTAAACATTTGCAGATATTTATAATTACGCATGTCTAAGTTCGTATTTTTATATACGGCACGCGCATTTTTAGGAGGCAAATCTCTTATCTTCAGAGATAGAGATTGCTCGTTCAGTTGGGTAATCTGCGACTGGTCGGGCGAAATGATTCGGGTGACACCCGGTGGCAAAACATAATTTACGGGTGTTTGTCCGGCATTCTCTTCTATATTGACAACCGATACGTCCATTTCACCTTCGGCCGGCAGAGAGGTATTGGGCGACTCTCCGGTTTGCAAACGCAGAGAGTAGCTTCTCCAGTCGCCTCGTACCAATTCGAGTGTCGCGAAACGCAAGTGAGTCTCTTTACTGAATCCGGTCATAAACATTCGGGCAAAACGTATTGTCTTGAAGTCTTGTATAGAACCGTATTGTTTACGCGGAATATGAGTTTCGTCGTCACTGTCGTCTTTCAGAGGTATTTTAAATTGATACCATGTAACTTCCGACTCTTGACCGTTTCTGAGTCGTACGGTAGTCGTACGTTTATCGGTAATATAATTTCTCCCTACTTGAAGATTTTGAGGAGATATTTTGATACCGTATTCGTAATATCTTTCATATTCGTTCAAGGTATTGTCCTGATTGATATCTTCCACGTCCGGAACGCTTTTGGACGATTGGTAATATCTGTCTTCCGCATCATCCGGAGAGCTTGAGTTCCCTTCCACGCCATTATAGTGTTTATATCGGCTGAGGATGTCGAGTTGCATATTGTCATAGTCTACTCCCCGATAAAAATGGTAATTGTCTCCCGCAGGGTCATTTAATGGAGAGAATGGGTCTTCGAGCATTTTGGCTTGAGCCTCGGCTGTCGTGTTTTGTTTTAGTTTTTCTAAAAAGTCGGCATAGGTAGGGAAGGTAAATTCTTCATTATTGGAAAGCCCGTCGAGCCCGACATCTTGTTTCGCTCTCGATCCTTCACTGTTGTCGAATGCATAAGTCATCGACTGGCGTTTTGAGACTTTTCCCCATACGGTAGTCGTTATGTTCGATTCATCGCCATCGGTAGGAAGTCCGTTTTCGAAAGATTTCATTCCGTCTTTCAGAATATCTTCCGATATTTCTCCGAAATTAAAATAGAGGTACCCCACTTGACTTTCGTCTCCCGGATTCTCCGGATCGAGGAACGGATCCATCATCCAAAATTGAAGATACTCGATGTTTGCCGCTTCAAAATCGGTATTGTCCATTTTTCTCATGATTCCACCCCACCGTTGTTCCGGAAATTTTAGAGAGCCGTCGCTATTTATTTTTTCTGCATCTACGTTGTACGGACCCCGTTCGGTCGGATAATACGATAAGTTCAAAACCTGCAATACCGAAGATTCTCCATATCCGAGTTCTTTGTTCGGAAATACCTCACTGACATCGATTTCGCGTACATAATGGTTCGACAACTGATCTAAGTCGTTTTTGATATGAGAAGGAGTCAGTGAAGAGTTCTTCTGAGTAAACATCCGGTCTATATAATACCAGGATAATAGAGCCCGGTTTTTCCCATAGTTTACGTCATTGGAATATTTTGATTCGGCAAACATGGAAGGTGTCGAAGCCAGTGTCCAGGAATAAGGTGTCCTTAAATCATAGCCCGACTGAGAAGATTCAAAGTCGTCGATATAAGAGAGTGCGTTGTTTTTGGCTTTTCCCGGGATTAATTGAGCAAATTCTGCAGTCAAGGATAGGCGGGAAGGAGCCGTTGCATTTACTGTCGGTATTTTGTTAATGAGCGATGTAAGCCATTGAAATTCTGTGTTATAAGAAGTGTTTAGCCCCCATAGCGTATTGTTTAGTACTTCGTCTCCGATATTGACTTTTTCGGTCAAAGACTTTTCTCCCAAATGCATAATGGTGGCTCCGACATTAAAATCTTTTGAAAATGCGTAATTCAGGTCGAGTCCGACCATCGTTTTCCGTTGCATGTTGAATAACGATTGATCTTCGAGACTGACACTGATCGGGGTTCCCGAGTCGATATAACTTTGGTTCAGGATCGTTACCGTTCCCATTGTGTAATCGACCGAGTAGTCTACATTTTCGGTCAGGGTCATACCGCCGGCCGTAACATGCACCGAACCTCGGGGAACGTGTGTGGCATTCAGTTGTATTTCTGCACCTGAAGTCGCTTTATATTCTCCTTTAATGATAAATTTATTCTTGTCGGCATATTGCCGGGCGGCTGTCAATGTCGTATCGTATAATTCTTGGTAGACATATTGATCGACATTCGGGACATTACCTATTTTCTTTTTCAAATGAGAACCGAAGGGCTCTACTACCGGGAAGAATACTCGACCTTTAGATGCCAGAATCGTATAACCTTCGACAAAATCGAAAAATCCGTCGGGATTTGTTTCTTGGTTGTTGTCCAACCGGTCGAGATTCATTACCTTCAGCAATGTCTCGTTCTTGATGTCTCCGATAGGCATATACGTCAGTTGTGTCCCTGCGGTATCACTTTTGTAGTAGATGTTCAGACGGAATTTCTCTTTTTGTATCTGAGTAGCATTAAGCGAATACACATTCTTCATCATCAATCGCCATGCCGGAACTGTCGTTGAAATGGTTGTCCCTTTCAATAATTTTACGTACAGACTTTTATCCGTGTCTGTGATATTCCCTGAAAATTCGCCGACTTGATATGTCTGTCCGTTTTTCGTATATTCGAAAGCTACGGCCAATACCTCGTCCGGGTTGAGTTGACTATTTAAAGAGATGTATCCGAGTTGGCTGTTTAACGTGTATTCCGAGCTTGTAAGCAATCGGGCACTTTCTACTTTTACATATTCTTGTCCACCATTGAAACCTTGGGCTTCGAGAGGTTCCAATACCTGTGTTACCTGATTGATAGACCGGGCATCCGGATAATTGGTTTGAATATATTCGTACAGATTGTTTGCATTGTTTGCCGGGGTCGTGTAACTGCTGTTCGTACTCCAAAGGTCGGGATTCGCTAAATTGTTGCGGTTTTCCTCACCGAGGTCCATAAATCCGACGATATTTCGAGCTTGATCGTAATCCCCTCTTTTGTTGGTCACCCAAACTTCGATACGGTTGATTGTAATTCCGGAAGCTATATATGGAAGTTTGGACATGGCATTATCGTAATTGTCCCTGAAGTAATGTGAAAGAAAATAGTGCCTGTTCTCGTCATACTGATCGGCACTGAACGAGAATTCCGAAGTTTGAGCACCACCTTTTGAGTTGACGGTTTTAGACTCGGATTCTTGTTGAGAGACTAATGCGGTTACGGTTAATTTTCCGAACTGCATTTTTGTCTTGATACCGAATAAGGCCGATCCTCCTCGAATTAAGGAAGATCCTGTGGTCATACTTACATTACCGGCTTCGATACTTTTTATGATTTCATCCTCTTTCCCCTCATAATTTAAATTCAATTTCTGAGAATCGAAATCGAAAGTGGCCTCCGTGTTGTAATTCATGTTGAAGTTGAGCTTATCGCCGACTGTTGCCGTAATGTTAGCTTGTATTTGTTCGTCAAAGTCGAAATAAGTCTTTTTTCTTGCGCTGAGTGCCAATGCCGGGTTATCGATTTTGTTCGTTTTTAGGCTCATGGTCAGTTCTGCAGACCCTTGAGTTTTTATCTGAACCCCTCCGGGACCAAAGACTTTCTCTAACGGTCCGAGATTGAATTTCATATCTAAAATATCGAAAGGATCACTTCCTTTGTTTGCATTCTCTTTATTCTTTTCCCGATAATAGGCTTCGATCGATTTTCGGAAAGTATAATCCTGATATTCTTCCGGAGTCAACATGAAAGGTGTAGAAACTTCCATATCTCCCACCTTTGTACGAACGACATAGCACTGGGTTTCCGGATCATATTCGAATACCGAACGTACGTTGTCTGGTGTTTTCAAGTCTGCCGGACTACTTTGGTATAAATCTTCGTAAGTTTCTATCGAGGTTTTGGCAACGGGGAAACGGCTTTTTTTAGTCGTGTCTTCGGGTGCGGAAGCCGATGAGGAAGCCACTTCAGAAATATCGAGCGAGGAAAATGTGCGGTTATAGGCCGCAAAGGCGGAATAGATGCCTATCCCGCTGATACATAGAAAAATATATAAAAGATAATAGAGCCTTTTATTCATTGATCCGTGAATCCTTTTCCTCTCTCCCTTATGTAAACTATAAGTTTTTAAGCGCAGCTTTAATAATAGCCTCGACTTTCATGGAGGGAGATTCTTTCAATAATTTTTGTACGACCTTTGTCGAAGCGGATTGCGGGAATCCCAGCATGACTAAAGCAGCCACAGCCTCGTCCTGTACCTCTTGATTTTGGGGCATACTTATATTTAACGGATTGTCCCCCGGTTTTATTTTATCTTTGAGGTCAACAATTATGCGTTGGGCGGTTTTGGCTCCGATTCCTTTGACATTTTTCAGAATATTGGCATTTCCGGAAACGATGACTTGTTCCAGTTCAGGAGCAGAAAGAGAAGAAAGAATCATTCTGGCCGTATTCGGTCCTACTCCGGAAACGGAGATTAACAGTAAAAACAATTCTCTTTCTTTTCGGTCGATAAATCCGAAAAG
This sequence comes from uncultured Bacteroidales bacterium, assembly GCA_949297285.1. Lineage (GTDB taxonomy): Bacteria > Bacteroidota > Bacteroidia > Bacteroidales > Coprobacteraceae > Coprobacter. The sequence goes on along the minus strand of CASFRL010000107.1, from coordinate 71,085 downwards.
AACGTGGGCATCTTCCCGAATCGATTCGTACACGAATAATTTGGTTGCCGTATTAGAGGATAATGCACTGTAAGTGGTTAAAGATATGTTGAGAAAATAACCTATTCCGTTACATTCTATTACAACTGACGCAGGAGTCAGTTCGGTAATTTTTCCTGTAATATATTCGATCATTACTGTTGTCGTTTTCTTGCTGCCAAAGGTAAGAATTATCTATTAATCGTAAAAGCACCTCAAACAAAGAAAAACAACCTTTTCTTTGTTTAAATAAGTTGTCCGATTATTTCTGTGGGGTGCTTATTGCCAAAGCGAAACGGTTTATCGAGTTTTGCCCTTGTAAGAGAAACCCGGTTATAAAAAATATCAAGGCATCGAGTCTTCTGAAAGGGAAATCCTGATGCCTTGTTTATTTGTCGATTTTATGCCCGGTTTATTTATCTTCTGTTGTAACAGATGAGAACCTTTCCATTGCCTGCTTGAATAATCGGCTGCCTGTCGCTGCATCTACATGAGCCGAAGGTCCGGTTACACATCCCCCTTCACAAGCCATTACTTCGATAAAATTAGCCGGGGCTTTGCCTTTAGAAAAGGCTCGAAGCAAGCCGATATTTTTTTTGTTGAGATTAGATACTTGCAGAGCTTTCAGGTCGGGAACCAGATTTTGGGCTTTGACCGCACCGATAACTCCGCCCGACATGCCGAAACCTTTTCCCTCTTTGGGTGCTGAACAAGAAAAAGAGACATTCTCTTTCGGTGTCAGGTCGATCGATAAACCGTCCAGTATAGCATTTATTTCTTCAAATGTCATAACATAATCTACGGCCTCGTCTCGACGGGCTTCCATTCGTTTGGCGACACAAGGTCCTATAAAGACAACGAGGCAATCGGGATATTTTTCTTTAGCGATTCGGGCACTGTAATACATCGGACTTCCTGTCCCCGACACATAAGGTTTCATGTCTTTGACATGTTTATTCACCAACTCTATATAAGACGGACAGCACGATGTTGTCATGAACGGTTGCCCCTCTTCCAGTTTTTCTTTCAATTCAGCCGCTTCCCTTCGGGTTGTTTCCATAGCACCTTCGGCAACCTCGAGAACGTCATGAAATCCGATTTGCCGGATGGCTTCGAATATGGTTTCTGTCTTTTCGGCATATTGACCCATAATCGAGGGAGCAACAATCGCAACTACCTGTTTCCCTTCTTTTATTTGAGAGAGGACATCAAATACTTCCGATATTTCAAAAATCGACCCGAACGGGCAGGCATTGATACATTTACCGCAGTAGATGCACTTCGATTCATCGATATGTTCTATCCCGTTTTCATCTTTAGAAATAGCTTTTACCGGGCAAGCCTCTTCACAAGGCACGGGAATGTATGCAATAGCATGATAAGGACAGGCCTCTTTACAAATTCCGCAACTCACACATTTACTATGGTCGATTCGAGCTTGTCCGTTTTCTCCGAAAGAGATTGCTTTTCGCGAACAGTTCATGTAACAAGCTCTTGCGACACATCCCCGGCAAAGATTGGTTACTTCATAATTAACCTGTACACAAGCGGAACAGGCTTCATCGATGACACATAAAATATTTTCTTTTTTGTTTTTCCCTCTTTTCAACGCCTTTTCTGCATAGTATGAGAGTGGGGTCAGTTCGTTCGGTTCGTCGCTCATGTCGAAGCCTAACAATGGAAAAGATTTGTATTTCCAAACAGCCCTTTCTTTATGTATGCAGCAACGTCCCATGATTTTAGCATGACGAGGACTGAGTTGGATGGGTAACCAGTCGATTTTTTCTGTTAGTTGGTCTTGTTTCCACAACTCAACTAATTTTGCCATCAATACCCGGCGGACAATGAGTACATTATTCGCAAATGCCATAGATAAATTTTGTGTTTGTGATTTTTTGAAACGACTGCAAAGATATAGCTATTCCCTTAAATGATTGTATAAGGGATTAAAATATTTTTATTTCTGAAAAGTTCGCATCGAACATTGTCCGTTTAGTTGGGCGTTAGGTTCTATTACCAATGTCGAGACGGTAATATCCCCTTCCAGTAGAGAGCTCGATTTCAATACCAATGTTTCGGCAACGGTAATGTTTCCGCATACAGATCCCATAATTTCTGCATTGACAGCCTTTATGTCGCCTTGTACACGCCCTTTTTCTCCGATCACGACTTTCCCTTGACAATCAAGGTTGCCTTTAAGGATACCGTCGATACGAATGTCGGTGATAGCCGAGATATTCCCGGTAATAGTAGTTTCTACGGCCAGCGCACTATGCGCCATTCCGGTAGATTGGTTTTCTTTAGCCATATTGTTGTCTCTTCTCCGATTGCAAAATTACGATTTCTGACGGAAAAACAATTCTTGTCCGGTAAAAACTTTGTGTGATAAATATCTTTGAATGTTTTGTTTTTATATGGGAATGATCGGAAAAATGTATTTTTGTATCGATTTTTTCGATAGCATGTGAGTAGAATTATGGATACGTTTATAGAATTGAGAAAAATTCGCTGTTATGCCTATCATGGGGTTATGGAGCAAGAGCGGCGTGTGGGAAATGATTATGAGATTTATATAAAAGTAAAATACCCCTTTTCAGAAGCGATGGAAACAGATAATCTGGACAATACGCTCGATTATGCGGCACTATACGAAATTATTCACCGTGAGATGGAAATACCCTCTCGGTTATTGGAACATGTTGCCGGCAGAATTATACGTGCAATTCGCTCAGCCTTTCCTCTTGTCGAAGGTGGAATATTGAGTATATCGAAACAAAAGCCCCCTATATCGGGCGATATAGAGGGCGCTTCGGTTATTGTAGAATGGTGATTTATTTTAATCCCAATTTCTTGGCAATATCTTTGGGGACTGCTTTTTTATTGACTACCATATTCATGGTTTTATAAAGAACATACGGTTCTGATGCATAAAAGAAGCCATTGTATATGCCGGCATCACCCCATGAGTTCTTAACTTTGAAGTAGGTCGTGCCATTTTGATCGACAGCTTTTCCTACGATTTGCATGCCATGGTCATCGGTCGTTTCAAACTTGTCGTATCCGGCTTGACGCAATTCTTGAGTGATTTCTTGTTCTTCCCCGGGACCTTTTTGTCTTGCTGCTTTTCGTTCTTCGGGAGAGAGGCCTGTCCAGCGGGCTTTATCGGTACCTTTCTCGTCATCGGCTTTTTTCTCTTCCGGAATTATTGCATAGCCTTTGCTGTAATTGAATCCTCTTTCGCTGACATCGGCCGCCCAGAAAATAGTATATCCGTTATCTATTGTGTTATTTAAGATGCGATCAAAGTCATTTAAAGGCACATTGTAAGACTCGCCCCATGCCCAGTTGTCAGGAACTTCTATTGCAAATGCTTCATAGAAGGGGTGATGGGTGAAAGAAGTGAAAGAGACATAATCATCCATATTCAAGCCTAAAGATTCGGCAAAAGATTTTGGCGTGTATTCTTTCCCTTGGTATGTAAACTTTTCGGGGAATTTTCCTAAATAAGCGTCGAGAATCCCGTTAAATCCCTCTTTCCATGCCGGAGTGATTTGAGATTTCCGTTCAACGATAGCTTCGATATATGCTGCGAGTACGGCATCTAACTCTCCGTGATTGTGCTTGTCCGAGCCGTAGTTCAATCCCGGATAAACCTCTTCGGGTACGATACCGTATTTTTTGATGATATTCATGACGTCATGAGTTGCACCACCAGCACCGAAGTTGCCTTTCCCCTGCATGCGAATATATTTTTCGGCTTTTTCAAGATAAGCCATTCTGACAATAAACATTTCGGAAAGATCCATTTCCGGTTTCCCTTGTCGCAACATTTCGCTTTCTAAGAAGGCCAATCCTGAAAAGCTCCAGCATGTCCCTGATCGGCTCTGGTCTTTTACGGGAGTATATTTAGCAATTTTTGTATCGGTAAATTCATAACCTCCGGTTTTTTCTTTTCTTTTCTCTTTGTCATTTTCAGGTTCTTGAGCGACACTGTAAGAGGCAAACAATAGACAAAAAAAGATTGTAATAAAATTTTTTATCATAATGTAATGGGTTTTAGGTAAATGTGCTTTTGGTTAAAAAATCGCTCAAAGATACTATTTCATTTTTGTATAAGGTGCTAAATTGTGTTGATTTTTTGAGAATATCCTTTTTCTTCTTTTTTTTATCTTTATTTTTGTTTTTGATTAATTATACGGTTATGATGCGATTGTGTCTATTTTTGTTATTTCTTTGGACCATGGTTCCGATGAACGGGCAGCAGACGGTTTATCGGACCGAAGTTTTTGATCCGCTTATCCACTCATTGCAGGTGCGTGTCGAGAATGCTCCTTTGTATCCACCGATAATTTCTTTGCAAGGAGATGATCACATTGTTATTTCTTTTGATCAGTTTATCGATGATCCGCAATATCTGAGTTACAGTATAATTCATTGTAATGCCGATTGGACCCGATCGGATTTATCGGAATTGGAATATCTGGACGGGTTTAACAATCGTCCGATTGAATATGCTGAAATGTCTCTGAGTACATACAGAAATTATATTCATTATAAAATCATGTTCCCGAACGAATCGGTGAATTTTAAAGTTTCGGGAAATTATGTCGTGATTGTATATCCTGAGGATGAGCCTGATAAGACTCTTTTGTATGCTTGTTTTTCTATCCATTCGAATCAGGTAACAGTTCCTTGCCGGATTTCTACAAAAACCGATATAGACTATAATGACGCTCATCAACAGATAGAATTTAACGTTCTGCATCCTCACTATGAGATTCGTAGCCCTCAAACCGAACTGAAGATTTATGTGTCGCAGAATAACCGCCGTGATAATGAAGTTATCGTGACGCATCCGCTTTATGTGAAGTCGAAAGAGTTGGTTTATGCCCATAATAAAGATTTGATTTTTGAAGCCGGAAATGAATATCGCCGTTTTGAAATGGTAACGACGAAATATCGGGGAATGGGGGTGGCTGAACTCCGTTATTATGATCCCTATTTTAATGTTACCCTTTTACCCGATTTCCCAAGGGCTGATAAAAACTATGTTTATGACCAGACTCAGAATGGCCGGTTTACGATTCGAGAAAGCGATGCAACAGACAGTGATCTTGAAGCCGATTATTTTATCGTCCATTTTTCTTTAGATTATGATAAGCCTTTGTTAGATGGCAATATCTATTTGGAAGGAGAGTTTACCCATGATCTGTTCGACAATCGTAGTAAAATGATCTATAACCCCGATACACGCCAATATGAAAAAACCTTGTTTTTGAAACAAGGCGCTTATAATTATCAATATCTTTATTTGCCATATGGGCAGACAAAAGCGACGCCTTCTCTTATCGAGGGAAACTATGTGGATACCAAGAATGAGTATTTGATTAAAGTTTATCATCGGGTACAGGGCGAGCGCTATGACCGTCTGATCGGTATCGGGCGTTGCATCCTTTGATTGGGATAGTCGAATATGTTCGTTAATGTTAAGGACAGAAGACTTTTATTGTAATTTCGCCGATAAGACGAAAAAACTTTTGGTATATATTTGCCTTTGTCCTTCCGTGGCTTTTCTGTAACAGTATAAGGAGTAAGCGAATGTATCCAATAATCTCTTATTTTTTATCCCGGAATAAACTTATTTTATTTTTTAGTCTATAATAAAGTTAACGATTCAGTCATTTGTCATTCTGTAGATACGTCAGCATATTTCTTGGCAAAATAATACAGATAAATATTTACTAATGTTATAATTAAAAATTATGGATTTATCAAAACCTGTCTCTTCAGATACGGAAAGAATAGTTTTTCTCGACTATTTACGAGTATTTGCGATGTTTTTAGTGTTTGGTGTTCATGCATCGGAGAGTGTATATTCCGATGGGACGTTGAATTTCTTATTTAAAAACGAAGTCGATAGGCTTAGTGTCTCTTTTATGAGTAGTTTCTCCCGTTATGGGGTCGATTTATATGTAATGGCATCGGCATTTCTTCTTTTGCCGATCAAAACCGACACTCGGACTTTTTTTAAGAAACGTTTTGTCCGGGTTGTTGTTCCGTTTGTCTTTTGGCTGCTGATGTATGCTTTTTTACCTTGTTTGTGGGGGGCATGCGATGCTTCGCAGTTGAAGGATTATCTCATAAAGTTATGTGTAAACACCATTCCTCCGGCTAATCATTTATGGTTTATTTATATGCTTATAGGACTTTATATGCTGATGCCGGTCCTTTCTCCATGGCTTAAGCAAGTAAGTCGTCGAGGAGAAGCTTGTTTCTTGTTTGTATGGTTCTTGACAACCGTTCTGTCTTTCTTTCACGACCGTTTCGGATATATGTATGGTGAAATGCCGGGTTATCCTTACGGAATGTTTTATTATTTTTCGGGATTTATCGGCTTTCTTGTATTAGCCCATTATATACGGAATTATGTTGATTGGTCGATGAAAAAGACGCTGATCATTTCTATCCCCTTGTTTTTGATAGGATATAGTATCTGTGTGTACTCGTTTTATAACCGTTCGTTTTATGTCGATTGTGTCGAGGATCTGGAACACGGTTGGGACAATACCGGAATAGCAACGGTAATGATGGCTGTCGGAGCATTTATGCTGATTAAAAAAATTACATATTCCAAAGGTATATTTTATAAACTGATCAAAGATATTTCTCTCAAGAGTTATGGAATGTATCTGGTTCATATGATGTTTCTTCCGTTTATATACGCTTACTTAAGCCCGTTGTTAGTGACTCCGTGGACGATATTTCTGACTGTTTTGCTAACCTATATCGTGAGTTACCTGGCCGTAAAACTGATTTCGTTTATTCCGAATAGTAAATATATCATAGGATAGATAATTGATTGAGAAAAAAGGGACTTGATAAGTCCCTTTTTTTATGCATCCACCCTTGTTATGTATTTAGAATTTTTAAAAAGTAGATAAAAAGAGCGGGTCGTAAATTTTCAGTATGGGTTTTTCTCCGTAAAAAAATGGAGCTTTCCTGAATGCAAAAAATAAAAGAACGGTAGATAAAAATAACACAAATCGCTTAAAAACAGGGTTAGACGAATTAATTACGGAAAAAATTCTTTATTTTATAAATGTTTTATAACAGAATTATTATCTTTGCACGAAAAATTTTAAAATCTATTTATTACAACATGGCGAATGTGATAAAGTTAAAGAAAGGCTTGGATATTCCGTTGGAAGGGAAGCCGGTCAAAGAGGTTGCAAATGCTCAGAAAAGCGAGTATTATGCGCTGATACCGGACGACTTTCATGGGGTAATCCCGAAAGTAATCGTGAAAGCCGGAGATCATGTAGATGCAGGTTCTCCATTGATGTATGACAAGAATCATCCCGAAGTAAAATTCGTTTCGCCGGTTAGCGGAGAAGTGGTGGCGGTAAATCGGGGTGAGCGTCGTAAAGTGCTGGATATAACCATAAAGTCTGACGGGAAAGAGACTTTTGTCGATTTCGGTAAATTCGATTTGAACGAAATTGCTGGAGAAAAAGTAAAAGAACTTATCCTTAATGCCGGATTATTTCCTTTTATCAAGCAACGCCCTTACGATATAATTGCTGATCCGGCTATTTCTCCACGTGATATTTTTGTCTCGGCTTGGGACTCGGCTCCATTGGCTCCGGATTTTGCATTCGTGTTGACCGGAGAAGAGAAAATTTTTCAAGTAGGGTTGGATATGTTGAAAAAAATGACGTCCGGTAAAGTTTACGTCGGTATGTCGGCACAAAATCCGGTTAATGTTTCAGGTGTAGAAGCCGTGCTTTTCGACGGTCCGCATCCTGCCGGTAACGTTGGCGTGCAGATACAGCATATAGCCCCTGTCAATAAAGGCGAAGTCGTTTGGACATTAAGTGCATTTGACGTTTTGCTTATCGGTCGGTTCTTTAACACCGGGAAAGTCGATTTTTCCCGTATTGTAGCTGTTACAGGTTCAGAAATCGTTAAGCCCAAGTATGTGCGTACGATCGCCGGTGCACGATTGGATAGCATACTGGGAGACAATGTTAAGAAAAGCGGATACAATCAGCGCTTTATAAGCGGGAATGTGCTCACCGGTACTCAAGTAGATCCGATGGGATATTTACGGATGCCTCATAGTCAGATAACTGTTATTCCTGAAGGTGATGACTGCAATGAATTTTTCGGATGGGCGACTCCCGGACTCGATAAATACAGTGTGAGCCACAGTTATTTTACTTGGTTGTTGGGCCGGAAAAAAGAATATGTCTTAGATGCCCGCCTGCATGGGGGAGAACGGGCTATTATCATGTCGGGAGAGTATGACAAGGTATTTCCGATGGATATTCTTCCCGAATTTTTGATTAAAGCCGTGATCGCTTTCGATATTGACAAGATGGAAAATCTCGGTATTTATGAAGTTGCGCCAGAAGATTTCGCATTGTGTGAATTTGTCGATACATCGAAACTCGAGATACAAAAGATCATCCGTAACGGGCTCGATCAATTAATGAAAGAGATGAATTAAGCAGACATAAACCTATTAAATAAGATTCACATTGAAAGCTTTAAGAAATTATATCGATAAAATTAAACCTAATTTTGAACCGGGAGGAAAATTCGCAATGTTTCAGTCCGTTTTTGAAGGATTCGAATCATTCCTTTTTGTCCCGAATACAACTTCAAAATCAGGCGTGCATATTCATGACAGCATCGATACGAAGCGTACCATGACCGTTGTGATTATTGCTTTGCTTCCGGCATTGTTGTTCGGAATGTATAATGTAGGTTACCAGCACTATTTGGCAATAGGTGAGTTAGCCCAGACCGGTTTCTGGATGACTTTCCTTTTTGGTTTTTTAGCCGTACTTCCTAAAATCATCGTTTCTTACGTGGTAGGATTAGGCATAGAATTTACTGTGGCGCAAATACGCGGACATGAGATTCAGGAGGGATTTTTGGTTTCGGGAATTCTTATCCCGATGATTATTCCTATCGATACGCCATTGTGGATGGTTGCTGTCGCTACGGCTTTTGCCGTTATTTTTGCCAAAGAGGTATTTGGCGGTACGGGGATGAACGTGTTCAACGTCGCTTTGATTACCCGGGCATTTCTCTTTTTCGCCTATCCTTCCAAAATGTCGGGCGATTCTGTCTTCGTCCGCACATCCGATACTTTCGGATTGGGAGCCGGTCAAGTGGTAGAAGGATTTTCGGGCGCAACTCCTCTGGGACAGGTAGCGACACATACCGCAGCCAGCGGAGATTTGACATTGGTAAATATTTTGGGCGAAAAAATCTCTTTGCTCGACTCATTTATAGGATTTATCCCCGGGTCTATCGGAGAAACTTCTACATTGGCCATATTGATCGGGGCGGCAATCCTTCTTTTTACAGGAATCGCCAACTGGCGAATCATGCTTTCGGTCTTTATCGGCGGATTGTTTATGGGGTATATTGCCAACTGTTTTGCGTCGCCGACATATCCCGGTTCGTTCCTTTCTCCGTTAGAACAAATTTGTTTGGGCGGATTTGCCTTTGCAGCAGTATTTATGGCTACCGATCCGGTGACCGGTGCACGAACGACATTGGGTAAATATATATACGGATTCTTGATCGGAGTCATCGCCATAATTATCCGTGTCTATAATACCGGTTATCCCGAAGGTGCAATGTTGGCCGTATTGTTAATGAACGTTTTCGCTCCTTTGATCGACTATTTCGTTGTGGAAGCGAATGTGAGAAGAAGATTGAAAAGAGCTAAAACTAACGCATAAAAAAGAGAATCATGAACAAGCAGAGTAATGTATATACAATAGTATATGCTTCGGTGATGGTGATCGTTGTTGCCGCCGTATTGGCTTATACCGCTTTATTGTTGAAAGAACCGCAGACCAAAAATGTGGAAATAGACAAAATGAAGCAGATCTTAAGTTCGGTAAATGTGGCATCCGATGCTACCAATGCTCAGGAGTTATATAAAAAGTACATCGTAGAAACGTATGTCATCAATGCTGCCGGAGAAAAAATCGACGGCGTGAATGCTTTTGATGTAAATACTGCAAATCAGGTAAAGAAAGATTTTGCAGATCGGGAATTACCGATTTTTGTCTGTCGGCTGGAAGACGGTTCTGAAAAGTATATCGTCCCGATGAATGGCGCCGGATTGTGGGGCCCTATTTGGGGATATGTTTCGGTCGATCAAGATGGAAACACCATTTACGGAGCCTATTTCGCTCATCAGGGAGAAACACCGGGATTGGGTGCCGAGATCGAAAAACCTATGTTTTCAGACCAATACAAAGGTAAACACTTGTTTATCGATGGTGAGTTTAAATCGATTGCGGTGGAGAAAAAAGGTCAGAAACCTATTGACGGAGCTGAATATGTCGATGCGATTTCAGGCGGGACAATCACAAGTAAAGGTGTACAAGATATGATGAAAAACAGTCTTGAACCGTATCAGAATTTTTTTAAGTCATTAAAATAAAGCGGAGAAATAAGATATGTTATCCAAGAAAAATAAAGAAATCCTTTTAGGTCCGCTCTCCAAAAACAACCCGGTCATTGTTCAGATATTGGGTATCTGTTCGGCCTTGGCTGTAACGGCAAAATTGGAGCCGGCTTTTGTTATGGCAATTTCTGTAACGGCTGTTGTTGCTTTTGCCAATGTAATAATCTCACTGTTACGTAATACGATCCCCAACAGCATCCGCATTATTGTTCAGTTGGTCGTTGTGGCGGCGTTGGTGATCATCGTTGATCAGGTGCTGAAGGCTTATGCTTACGATGTGAGTAAACAACTTTCGGTATTTGTGGGATTGATCATAACCAATTGTATATTGATGGGACGCCTCGAAGCCTTTGCGTTAGGTCATGGTCCGTGGGAGTCTTTCCTCGATGGTATCGGTAATGGTATCGGTTATGGCTTGATTCTGATTATCGTCGCTTTTTTCCGTGAATTATTGGGATCGGGTACTCTTTGGGGATATCCGGTTATTCCGGAAATATTCTATAAATGGGGATATGAAAATAACGGATTGATGATATTGCCTCCGATGGCATTGATTACGGTTGCCTGCATTATTTGGATACACCGTTCTCGGAATAAAGATTTGCAGGAGAAATAACACATAATTAAACACAGTAGAAAATGGAAAATTTAAATCTATTTATCCGGTCTATTTTTATAGACAACATGATATTCGCCTACTTTTTAGGTATGTGTTCTTATCTGGCAGTCTCTAAAAATGTGAAAACAGCAATCGGTTTAGGTATAGCTGTGACATTTGTCTTGACGATAACCCTGCCTGTAAATTATTTGCTCGAAAATTATATATTGAAATCTGGCGCTCTTTCTTGGTTGGGAGAACAATATAAAAATGTCGATTTAAGTTTCTTAAGTCTGATCTTGTTTATTGCCGTTATTGCATCTATGGTGCAGTTGGTGGAAATGATAGTCGAAAAATATTCCCCTTCATTGTATGCGTCATTAGGTATATTCCTTCCTTTGATCGCGGTAAACTGTGCCATTCTTGGCGGTTCGCTGTTTATGCAGCAACGCGAATTCCCGAATGTCGGCACGGCAACGATTTACGGTATCGGTTCCGGTATCGGGTGGATGCTTGCCATTGTCGGGATTGCTGCGATTCGGGAGAAGTTGGCCTATTCAAACGTCCCGGCTCCGCTGAAAGGCATCGGCATTACTTTTATCGTAACCGGATTGATGGGAATTGCCTTTATGAGTTTTCTGGGGATTAAACTTTAAAAATTATAAACGATGATCGAATTGATGATGAGTAATCTCACTATATTGGCAGCAGTCGTTATCTTTTTGATATTGACACTTCTATTGGTTGCCATATTATTGTTCGCCAAAGCTAAGTTGACTCCGTCGGGAGAATTGAAAATATCCATCAATGGAGAGCAGGAGGTAACGGCCCCGGCCGGTTCTACGTTATTGTCCTCCTTAGCTGCAAATAAAATATTCTTGCCATCGGCTTGTGGTGGCGGTGGAAGTTGTGGTATGTGCCGTTGTCAGGTTGAAGAAGGTGGCGGTGAAATATTGCCTACCGAAGTCGGGTTCTTTACCCGTAAGCAGATAAAAGATCATTATCGTCTGGCCTGTCAGGTTAAGGTGAAAAATGATTTGAAAATCAAAATACCGCAAGCGATATTAGGAATTAAGAAATGGGAGTGCGAAGTAGTTTCGAATCATAATGTAGCCTCTTTTATCAAGGAGTTTGTGGTTCGTCTTCCGGAAGGTGAGACCTTGAACTTCCTCCCCGGAAGTTATATCCAGATCGATGTTCCTAAATATGATATCAAGTTTACCGATATGGATATCGATGAAAAATATCGCGATGAATGGGACAAATACAAAATGTGGGGTTTGGTTTGCAAAAATGATGAAGAGACCTATCGAGCCTATTCTATGGCAAACCATCCGGCCGAAGGAAATATCGTTATGTTGAATATCCGTATTGCGACACCTCCGTTCGATCGCAATACCGGGACATGGGCTGCGGGGATAAAACCCGGAATATGTTCTTCTTACATCTTCTCTCGTAAGCCGGGCGATAAAGTTACCATTTCGGGTCCTTATGGTGAATTCCATATTTTAAATACGAAGAGAGAAATGCTCTATATCGGTGGAGGTGCAGGTATGGCTCCATTGCGTTCGCATCTGTTGCATTTGTTCAAGACCTTGAAAACGACAGACCGTAAAATCTCCTATTGGTATGGCGCTCGTTCTCGGCGGGAGATTTTTTATGAAGAAGATTTTAGAGCAATAGAACGTGAATTCCCGAATTTCTCTTTCCATATTGCATTGTCCGATCCTCAGCCGGAAGATAATTGGACCGGTTATACCGGTTTTATCCATCAGGTTATTTATGACCATTATTTGAAAGATCATGAAGCTCCTGAAGATATCGAATATTACATGTGCGGTCCTGGTCCTATGGCCAGTGCTGTAAAGAAAATGTTATGGGATTTGGGCGTTCCCCGTGAAATGTTGATGTATGATGATTTCGGTTCATAAAAACAGTTCAAATATTAAAATACCCGAGGCAACTGCCTCGGGTATTTTTGTATCTTAATGTTATGAAATAGGTTATGGTGATAATCGTTTAAAAATCTAAATCTAAGCAATGTTATTCCGAACTTATTTCCTTATACGTAATGCTTCCAATATCTTGGAAAAAATTTCGGTATTATCTTGTACTCCTCTGAACAATTGAGCCTGTGGCCCGTATGCATAAACCGGAACCATAATGGGACTGTGTCCGCTGCTTGCAAAACGAGCCTTGATAGTTCCTTTTTCTATATCTCCATCTTGTAAAGACATTCCACCGGTTTCGTGATCTGCAGTAATAATGACTAAAGTTTCGCCATTCTTATCGGCAAATCTTAGAGCCTCTTCTACAGCCTTGTCAAAATCGAGAACTTCTCGCACTACATTTTCAATGACATTATTGTGGCTTGCCCAATCGATTTGAGCACCTTCAACCATAAGGAAAAAACCTTTTTTCGATTTCTCAGACAAGAACTTAATCGCTTGAGAAGTCGTTTCTTTTAAATAATCCCGATCACGGCCTTCACTGATAAATTTAGCATTCTCATCATCGCAGATTAAGGCAATCTTTTCTGCCTGTATTGATGATGCCAAATCTTTGTAGTTTTGCAATATATTGAAATTCTTTTCTTTTAAGGCGTTTAAAACATCTGCCCCTTCCTTCTTGAGATCAGAGATACTGCTTCCTGCAATGAACAGCGCCTTGGTATCCACCAAATCTTCTAATATCTCTTTTGTCATGCTTCTCTTTATCTGATGTGCATAAAAAGCCGACGGGGTAGCTCCGCTTATTTTATCCGTAGTTATAATCCCTGTTGCATAACCCAGAGGAGCCAATATTTCTGTCATATTGGGCATTTCATTACCCAAAGAATCTACACCGATACACCCGTTTTTGGTCTTTTTACCTGTGGCATAAGCTGTCCCTGAAGCGGCTGAATCGGTAATAAAATTACTAAGAGAGAATGTCTTTACTAACCCTATATTTCTAAGGTTTGTGATTGTCAGAGCGTTATGATTTGCATACATCCCTGCTGTTGTCTGTGCCAGTCCCATTCCATCTCCGATTAATAAAATTACGTTTTTGACAGGTTTGTTTAATCCGTCGTTTTTATAACTGGGGGTGTACGCTGTTTGAAATTCGGTATTTTGATACGAAGACGGAGCTTCTGTCTTTTCCTTATTCTGAGAAAACATTGTTGCGGTACAGAAAAAGACAAGCAAAAAAGCAATAATCTTATTTTTCACAATTAGATAATTAAAAGTGTTTATGAGACTTTGATAAAAGCAAAGTTAATAAGTAAAAATAAGTATGATATTAATACAAAGTTAAATATTTGCTACGAAAAAATTTAAATGCATTTAGATGTTTGAAAAGAGAATAAATCTTAATCTTTTCCTACATTTGTGTGCATATATCAAAAACAGTAAATTAAAATAAATTATGAACCGGAAAACATACATTTTTTTATTGCTCATAATTTCCGTAGGAACCGGAGCCATTTTTGCTCAAGGTAAGGGCGGAATCGATAATGATATGTTGCAGAAAATAAAAACAGCCTATAAAAATACGCCTTCGGATAAAGCTATACGCAATGCCTTGAATGCCGGAGGTATCCAGAAACTGGCAGTAAATGCAAATCAGTCCGATGTTATAGACGGCTATTTTTCGGATCGGGTCTATTCCCGAGGAATAACCGACCAGAAATCATCGGGGCGTTGTTGGCTGTTTACCGGATTAAATGTGTTTCGGGCAAAAATAATCGATAAATATAAGCTATCGGAATTTGAGTTCTCGGTAAATTATAACTTTTTTTATGACCAACTGGAGAAAGCCAATTTATTCCTTCAAGGAGTTATCGACACTCGACAAAAACCTATGACCGACCAAATGGTCGAATGGTTGTTTAAGAATCCTTTGAGCGATGGCGGTCAATTTACCGGAATATCTGATATTATCGGAAAATATGGTGTCGTGCCGAAAGAAGTTATGAACGAAACCTTTTCCAGTAATAATACTTCGCAAATGGCATCCTTGTTGAAACTCAAGTTGCGGGAGTTTGGTTTGCAACTTCGGGAATTACCCGTTCAGGCCGATAATAAGGAAATACAAAAGAAAAAGACCGAAATGTTGGGAACCATATACCGGATGTTGGCGTTGAATTTGGGAGAGCCTCCGACTCAATTTACTTGGACAAGGCGTGATGCCGACGGAAATCCGGTAGAGACTAAACAATATACTCCAAAATCGTTCTATGACGAGTATGTCGGAAAAGATTTGACAAACGGATACGTTATGTTAATGAATGATCCTACACGGGAATATTATAAATTGTATGAGATCGACTATGACCGTCACATGTATGACGGCTATAATTGGAAATATATAAATCTGCCGGTCGAAGAGATAAAGGCAATGGCAATAGCATCGATAAAAGATAGTACCGCGATGTATTTTTCTTGTGATGTAATTAAATTTCTGAATCGAGATAAGGGGACTTTAGATTTGGATAATTATGACTATGAGTCATTGATGGGAACGACTTTCGGTATGAATAAAAAACAACGCATACAATCTTTTGCCAGCGGATCATCCCATGCCATGACTTTGGTCGCTGTCGATCTCGATGATTCGGGCAATCCGAAAAAATGGTTGTTAGAGAATAGTTGGGGCGCTACCAATGGATATAAAGGACACTTGATTATGACCGATCGTTGGTTCGATGAGTATATGTTTCGTTTGGTATTGGAAAAGAAATACGTTCCCGAAAAGATATTGGAAATATTAAATCAGACACCGGTACGTTTACCGGCTTGGGATCCGATGTTTGCTCCGGAAGAATAAAAACAGTATGATATGGATATGATTCGTTGGGGAATTATAGGTTGTGGCGATGTCTGTGAAAAGAAAAGCGGACCGGCCTTTTACAAAATAGAACATTCGGCATTGGATGTCGTGATGAGACGAGATGAGGAAAAGGTAAAGGATTTTGCCCGAAGGCATCATGTGCCGCGATACACGACAAACGCCGAAGATATTATCGCCGATCCGAATATCGATGCCGTTTATGTCGCCACTCCTCCGAGTACACATAAAGAGTATGCGATAAGAGCAATGCGTGCAGGTAAGTCGGTATATGTAGAAAAACCGATGGCAATGAATTATAAGGAATGTTTGGAGATGATCGCCGTTTCTCGGGCGACCGGACAAAAACTTTTTCCGGCTTTCTATCGGCGGGCATTGCCCTATTTCCTTCAAATCAAATCGTTACTTGAGCAGCAGGTTATCGGAAAACTTCTTTTGGTTGCCGTCACACATTATAAAGCGCCTTTGGATACAGATCTCGTTCCCGATAAACATTCATGGCGGGTAGATCGTCGTATTGCCGGAGAGGGCTATTTCTATGATTTGGCGCCTCACACGTTAGATATTTTGGATTTTCTCTTGGGCGAGATAGAAGATGCAAGCGGTTTTTCTTCGAATCGTGCCGGTTTTTATGAGGCAAAAGATACTCTTGTCGCTTCATTCCGTTTCAAATCGGGAGTATTGGGCTCTGGGCAGTGGAGTTTTGTCGTCGCACCCGATAAGGAGCAGGATACCGTAGAAATAATCGGAACAGAAGGAAAAATCGTTTTTAGCATATTTGCTTTTGCACCGATACGGGTAGAAACAGGTTCAGGTACCCGGCTTTTCGAATGTGCTCCTCCTGAACATATCGAGCAGCCTTTGATTCAGACGATTGTCGATGAATTGAGAGGAGTAGGGGCTTCTCCTTCGACAGACGAGAGCGGAGCCCGTACTGCCAGAGTTATGGATATGATTTTAAGCGGAAAATAATATTGAATATCCGACTGTTTAGAAACGTCTGTTGTGGATAACGGAAAAATTTTCTGTTTAGTCACAAGAACAAGGGGAAAACAGAATCGATGATAAAAAACTATGCTGATTTTAATAAGGGGGGAAGCTAAAAAAAAAAGTGACCCCGACAGGACTCAAACCTGTGACCTTCAGAACCGGAATCTGACGTTCTATTCACTAAACTACGGGGCCAAATGCGTGGCAAAAGTAAGAAATATTTATAGCTTTGCAAAAAGTTTTTACGAAAAGTTTTTTTAATGCTTATGGATGTTCGTATAGAGAAGAGTTGGAAAGAGCGATTACAAAGTGAATTTGATAAACCGTATTTTGAAAAACTTACCGATTTCGTGCGCCAAGAATACCGTACATTCACTGTATATCCTCCTGGGAACCAGATGTTCAGAGCTTTTGATATATGCCCTTTTGATCAGGTAAAAGTCGTTATTTTGGGGCAAGATCCTTATCACGAACCTCATCAGGCGCATGGCCTCTGTTTCTCGGTAAATGAAGGTGTGCCGTTCCCTCCATCACTACTTAACATATTCAAGGAAATAGAGTCCGATCTTGGTATTCCGATGCCGAAAAATGGAGACTTGACCCGATGGGCCGATCAAGGGGTTTTGCTTTTGAACGCCACATTGACCGTACGGGCGCACCAGGCCGGATCTCATCAAAACAAAGGTTGGGAACAGTTTACCGATGCCGTTATCCATCGGTTGGCCGAAGAACGAGAGCATTTAGTATTTATTTTATGGGGCTCGTATGCCCAACGTAAAGGCGATTTTATAGACCCGTCGAAACATCTGGTTTTGAAATCTCCGCATCCTTCACCCTTATCGGCACATAGGGGATTTTTCGGCAATGGACATTTCAGTAAAGCGAATGCATATTTAAGAGAACATGGTATAGAACCTATTCAATGGTAAAAAAATGAATATAGATATAGAAGAGAGAGTACAAAAAGCGGTTGCCCTTTTTAAAAAAGGCTATAACTGCTCACAATCGGTTTTCCTTGCATATAATGATATTTTGGGAATAGAAGATACTTTAGCCGCTACATTGTCGGCTCCTTTAGGAGGCGGTATGGGACGTTTACGGGAAGTTTGCGGTGCTGTTTCGGCATCATTTATCATCATCGGCTTCAAGTATCCGTCCAATAATCCGGAAGATAAAGCGGCAAAGACCCGTAATTATGCAGCGGTTCAAGAACTGGCTGCCGAGTTTCGTGCAAAAAACGGTTCTATTGTGTGTCGGGAGTTATTGGGGCTTGATCATAAGCAGGATGCTCCGGAACCTTCGGATAGGACAGAGGCCTATTATAAAAGGCGTCCATGTGCCGACTACGTTGCTACTGCCGCCCGACTTGTCGGAGAAAGATTGAATAGCAAGGAATAAACGATAATGCATGAAAATAAGATTGCGGCAAGATTCAGTAATTGTAAATACTAACCTTGCCGCAATTTTTTCTTTTATAACTCTTTTTCAGGTTTGGGCATTGGTCCTTTTTTTTGGTGTTCTATCCATATATTATACTGATCCTTAGTCAGTATCTTTTTGAGTTTTTTCTCTCTCTTTTGCGCTTCTTTTTTCAATGTTTCAGGATCTTTCGGCGCTTCCGGATGTGGCCTGTTCATATCACCCCTTCCTCTAAAATGGTCGTCCATAGGTGGCCGTCCTTCTCCTCGCATAGGGGGTCGGTCCGATAAATGTTTAGGTCCCATACCCGGCATGGGAGGCATACCCTCATGACGCCCTTTTCGTTGGGCTTCGATCGACTTGGCCTCTTTCAGATTTAGTTTGAATATTTTCTTGAACTGTTTTTCCGTTAGTTGTAAAAGTTTATCCATCTGTTCGGTTTTCCTACGGGCGATTAGCTCCGGAGATAAATGTTTTTGTGGCCCTTTTTTTTCTAACGGTTGAGCTGTTGCATCAGATACGATAGTGCAACAAAGCAGCCCCAATAAAGCGAATAAAATTTTACTTTTCATTTATATGTCATGTTTTTAATTTTGCATGTAAAAATATTTATATTCGGCCTTTTTTACAACCGAAATAGATGTAGCTCGTTTTTTTATAGATAAATCGCTTAAAAGAATTCTTTTTATAAATAAAAACAAAAACGGGAAACCTTGAAAAAGGCTTCCCGTTTTTTGTCTCCTTGTATTCTTTCGGTCAAATTGTAATACCGATGATTCCTTTATCGGAGTTTTCTACAAAATGAATCAAATATTTTATTTCAGGACTTTCCGGTATCAGTTCCTTGATTCTCATAAGAGCATTTTCAAGGCTCGTTCCACACTGATAAATTTGGCGATATGCTTTGGCGATATCGTCTACGATATCATCCTTAAATCCTCCGGTTTTAGTCATCAATATTGCATTGATGCCATAATACGTGATCGGATTGTGTGCTGCTACGATAAAGGGCGGAACATCTTTATTGGCACGGCATCCGTCTCGCAAAAGAGCCCAACTCCCCACATGGCAACCATGTTTTAGAATAACACCGCTTCCCAAAATCGAATTGTCGTCGAGTTTGCAGTTCCCGGCGGTTTTAGTACCGTTTCCTAAGATACAATTGTTTCCGATATGGGTATCATGTGCAACATGCACACCTTCGAGCAGAAAGTTCCCATTTCCGATAACTGTGCTATCTCCTTTGTTGGTAGCACGGTTGATAATTACTTTTTCTCGAATGGTATTGTTGTCGCCGATGATTAAAAGAGTGTCGTCACCCTTAAATTTGAAATCTTGCGGTGTTGCACCGATAATGGCCGATTGATATACAATATTGTTGCTGCCCATGCGAGTCCCATTCAGAATGCTGGCATAAGGCATAATCGTACAATTGTCACCTATTTCTACATTTTTATCGATATAGGCAAACGGGTGAATAGTGACATTTTCCCCGATTTTTGCGTTTGAATCGATATAAGCTAAAGGACTAATCATATACATGGATTTTAAGGTTAATTTACTCTGTTCGTCCTCCACCTAATGCGTGGTATAAGTTTATGACAGCCTGTATTCTCTGAAATTCATCCGATATTCCGGATAGTTGAGCACTGAGCAATGATTGCTGGGCTGTAAGAACTTCCAAATAAGTAGAGGTCCCTAAAGTTAGCAATTGCTGTGTATATTCAACAGATTTTTCTAAAGAATTTATCTGTTTTTCGCGCTGGATTGTCTTTTCGTTGGCTGCTTGGTATTGATAAAGAGCATTGCTGACTTCACTTCCGGCATTTAAAATCGTCTGTTGGAAATTGATTGCAGCGATCTCTTGTTGAGCCTTGGCCGTCTTAAGTTTTGCCAAGTTAGCTCCCCGATAAAATAAGGGTTGGGTCAACGTCCCGAGAGCAGACATGATCATTTTAGGAACATCAAGAATAGGCATTCCGGTAATGCTGTTTGTCCAGCCCAGTGTCCCGGTTATTGATATTTGCGGGTAAAAAGCCGATCGTGCTTGATTTGTGCTGTAATAGGCTGCAGCCAAGGACATTTCTGCGGCTTTTACGTCAGGTCGGTTCGATAAAAGTTGAACGGGGATACCCGAATTAAGCACTTCCGGAAGTTTTTGTCCGTCTAAAGTTCCTCTCTCAATTTTTTGAGGAGCCTCTTTAAGTACCAGAGAAAGAGAGTTCTCTGTTTCCCGGATTTGTTGTTTCAAGTCTGGTATTGATGCCTTGATCATGTAGCTGCTGGCTTCGCTCTGTACGATAGCCGCTTCATTTACCATACCGGCTTCTTTCATCGAACGCATGGTTTCGACACTTTTGTCCCAGAGGACAGAAGTCTCTTCCGTTATTGCCAATTGTTTATCCAGCATGAGCAGGGTATAATAACAATTGGCGATTGTTGAAATCACTTGTGTTTGCACAGCTTGCTTGTAGGCCTGACTTTGCAATAGAGCGACTTTTGCACCCCGTTTTGAGTTCAAAAGGTTACCGAATAGATCGATTTCCCAACTGGCCGATACCGGAAGCGTATAAGTCCAACTGCTTTTTGACCCTTCTACATGATTTACACCTCCTTGTGGCGCAAGTGCAAGAGACGGAGCATAAGCCAATCGAGCCGATAAAAGTCCGGCTTCGGCTGCTTTTACATTTTGTATAGCAGTTTGCAGATCGGAGTTCTGTTCCAATCCTAATCGAATCAGAGCTTGTAATTGTGGATCGGTGAAAACCTGTTCCCAAGGCAGATTCCCCATATTGGTCGTGTCCGACATAAGGGTGTCTTGATCCGATATCGGATCGCGATACAACCCTTGAGTATTTATTTCGGGGCGATCATAAGCCTTATATATGTGACAGCTACTCATCATAGCTGTCAAACATATAGTATATAAAATTATTTGTTTCTTCATTTTTCTGTCTTTAATATTGAAAACCATTATTTGGTATATTGTTCGATTTCCGCCTCGATTTCACGGTTGTCTGTGTCATGCCATTCGATCGGTTTGAATTTCTCTTGTATGATTTCAAATACAACGAAAAGGGCAGGTACGATGAAGATTTGGCAAATCATACCGATAAACATTCCTCCTACGGCACCGGTTCCCAATGTGCTGTTTCCGTTAGCTCCTACACCGTGGGCAAACATCATAGGCAGAAGTCCGATAACCATTGCCAACGAAGTCATAAGAATAGGACGTAAACGAGCTGCAGCTCCTTGTATGGCTGCATCGACGATGCTCATACCGGTCTTTCTTCGGTCGAGAGCGAACTCTACGATAAGGATCGCATTTTTCGCCAACAATCCTACCAACATAATCAAGGATATTTGCAAGTAAATGTTGTTTTCAACATCCATTATCTGTGCGAAAATAAAACTTCCTGCCAATCCGAAAGGTATGGAAAGTATTACAGACAATGGAAGAATGTAACTTTCATATTGAGCACTTAATAACAAATATACAAAGACAAGACACAGAATAAAGATGATTACGGTCGTGTTTGCTCCTGTACTTTGCTCTTCCCTTGTTATACCGGAGAATTCATATCCGTATCCGACCGGTAAGGTCTCTGCTGCAACTTCTTCTATGGCTCTAATGGCTTCACCCGAACTAATTCCTGTTGCCGGAGATCCGTTTACTTTCATGGATGTGTACATGTTGAAACGGGTAATGTTGTCAGGTCCGTAGATCTTCTTCAACGATACAAATTGGGTGATAGGCGCCATTTCATTGCCGTTACGTATCTTTATATTGTTTAATGTTTCAGGGCTGATACGACTTTGAGGATCGGCTTGTATCATAACACGGTATAGTTTCCCGAACCGGTTGAAATTCGAAGAATACAAACCTCCATAATATCCTTGCAATGTTGTGAGAATATCTTTCGGGCTGATACCGGCTTGTTTACACTTGGCAGCATCGATATCGATCATGTATTGAGGGAATACCGGGCTGAATGATGTTTGGGCCGCAGCGATTTCAGGACGTGCATTTAATTTTGCGAGGAAGTTCTGTGCGATCTTGTAAAATTCATTCAAGTCACCTCCGGTTTTGTCTTGCAAATTAAACTCAAAACCACTACTTACCCCGTATCCCGGAATCATAGGCGGTGCAAAAAAGAGAAGTTGTCCTTCATTGAACGCTTGTGCTGTTTTCCCGTATAACATCTTGATAATGTTATCTGAGCTTTCTTCTGCACTACGTTCTTTCCAATCTTTTAATTTGACGATAATCGAACCATAAGAGTTCCCTTGTCCGGCAACGAAGTTATATCCGGTAATTTGGGTACGTCCTTTTACAGCCGGAATTGCGGCAATTATACTGTCAACTTTCTGCATCATGGCATCGGTCCGTTCCATTGATGTGCCGGGAGGCATGGATACCATGGCAAAAATTGTTCCTGTATCCTCGTTCGGTACGAGTCCGGTTGGAGTCGATCTCATCAAGAAGACCAGAATAACAACACTTACAACAACGGTTCCTAAAGACAACCATTTGTGTTTTATAAAGAAAGATGTGTTGTGTTTATATTTTTTCAATACAATATCGTATGCCGTGTTGAAAGATGTATGGAAACGATCGATCAAGGACATTTTCTTTTCACCTTCTTTTTGGTGCGGTTTTAAGAACAAGGCACACAATGCCGGGCTAAGGGTCAAAGCGTTGATTGCAGAGAAACCAATAGCGATCGCCATGGTCAATCCGAATTGGCGGTAGAAAGTACCCGACGTACCTCCCATAAAACTTACCGGTATAAATACCGACATCATCACCAATGTAATAGAAACGATAGCTCCGCCTAATTCACTCATGGCGTCGATGGATGCCTTGCGGGACGATTTATATCCCTGGTCAAGTTTCGCATGGACGCCCTCGACGACGACTATCGCATCATCGACGACTATCGCAATAGCAAGTACCAAAGCACATAAAGTCAACAGGTTCAAGCTGAATCCGATCAGGTACAATGCGAAGAATGTTCCGATAAGCGCCACCGGAATGGCAATTGCCGGAATTAAAGTAGAACGGAAATCTTGCAAGAATACATATACAACAAAGAACACCAGAATAAAGGCTTCGATTAAAGTCTTGACAACCTCTTCGATAGAAGCAAAAAGGAAGTCATTGGTATTCAACAAGATCTCGGTCTTTATCCCTGTCGGGAATTGTTTCTCGGCTTGGGCAAGGTAGGCTTCTATGTCTTTAATGATCTGTGTCGCATTTGATCCGGCAGTCTGGAAGATCATAGAAGTTACACCATTATGTCCGTTGACACGGTTATTAAACCCGTAAGTGAGTCGGCCGAGTTCTATGGTTGCAATATCTTTCAACCGTAAAATTTCTCCGTTTTCTGTTGCCTTTATAACAATGTCGCCAAATTCTTCTTCGGTTTGTAGACGTCCTTTATACCGCATGATATATTGGAACGATTGATTTCCGTTTTCTCCGAATTGACCGGGAGCCGCTTCAATATTTTGTTCTGCCAAAGCCGCTGAGACATCGGTCGGCATCAATTTATATTGAGCCATAATATCTGGTTTTAGCCAAATACGCATAGAGTAGTCGGCACCCATAACCATTGCGTCTCCGACACCGGGTATTCGCTTGATTTCAGGAATGATGTTGATATTGGCATAGTTCTCAAGGAACTTTATGTCATAGCTGTCATCTTCACTGTAAATGGCAAAACCCATCAACATACTGGTCTGCCGTTTCTGTGTTGTTACACCAATTTGGGTAACCTCAGATGGCAAAAATCCTTGCGCTTTAGTAACACGGTTTTGTACGTTTACCGCAGCCATATCCGGATCTGTCCCTTGTTTGAAATAAACTTCGATACTGGCTTCTCCGTTATTAGAGGCCGTCGAAGTCATATACATCATGTTTTCTACACCATTTATTTGCTCTTCCAACGGTGCAATTACACTGTTTAGTACGGTCTGAGCATTGGCTCCGGTATAGGTTGCCGATACACGAACAGTAGGAGGCGCAATATCCGGATATTGTGTAATAGGTAAGGATACCAACCCTAATATTCCCAAAATGACTATCAAAATGGAAATAACCGTCGAAAGCACAGGGCGGTTTATAAATCTATCTAACTTCATAATCTTAGCTTACGATTTAATGTTATTTATTTTTTTTCGGCAGGTTGTGTTTGTGTCATTGCTTTCAGCTTAGCCGCAGCTTCTTCAGGAGAGATCGGTTTTATTTGAGCTCCATCTTTTAACGTTCCTGCTCCTTCAAGAACAATTTTATCTCCGGCTTTTAATCCAGATGTTACGACAAAGTTTTTACCGTCGTTTATACTTAAGATTTTTATTTCTGTACTTTTTACGGTCGAATCATCTTGTACAACCGCAACAAATCGTTTATCCTGCATTTCGTAAGTTGCGGATTGCGGAACCAGAATTACAGAATCTGCTTTGATAGGTATAAGAATATTTCCTGTATTTCCGCTGCGAAGCAATTGGTCAGGATTTGGAAATGCTGCACGCAAATTCGATGTACCTGTCGTTTGTTCTATTATTCCGCTTATGGTAACAACTTTTCCTTTTTGATTGTAGATTGTTCCGTCAGACAATTTTAATTCTACTTCAGGAAGATTCTCCACAAGATTGTTGGCTCCGTGTTCGCGGGCTAAATCAAGAATCTGTTTTTCATTTAAAGCAAAATAAGCATACATCTCCGAGTTGTCGGATACTGTCGTTAATGGTGTTGCCGAACTTGGGCTTACCAAACTTCCTACCCGTAAGGGAATGGTACCCACAACGCCATTCGAAGGACTGACAACTTTAGTATATGACAAATTTTGTTTGGCATTGATGAGTTGGGCTTGAGCTTGGGCTAATGTTGCTTTTTGAGTTGCCAAAGTGTTGAATGCCATTTGTTTGTCATATTCACTGATGATGTTCTTTTTCGCTAATTCAGCTTTGTTGTCAGCTGTTAATTGTGCTGTTGCTACATTGGCTTTTGCTACTTCGACAGCAGCTTCAGCTACTTTTACAGCTTCTTCGTATTGAACAGGATCAATGACAAATAGAAGTTGTCCTTTACGAACGATTGCTCCTTCATCTACACATAATTGGGTGATAAATCCGCTTACATTCGGTCTGATTTCGATATCCTGGCGTCCTTTGATAGTTGCCGGATAAGAGGTCTTTAACTCTGTCGATGTAGGTTGTAATGTCGTTACAGGATACTCTTTTACCATGTTGAGACCACCTTGTTGTTGTTTACCGCATGAAAAGAGTGACAAGCATATTGCTGTTGATAAAATTACTCGTTGTGATTGAATAATCATAGTTTTCCTAATTTTCATATTTATCTAATGTTGATTATCTTAATACCTATTGTTCTTTTTGAAAGGAAAATCAACTTTTTGTGCTGCCCAAAGGTGAATTCTTTAGCATAATCTTATTAACCTTTCTATAACCTTAAAAATTCAAATAACCTAAAATCGGGTACAAATGTACCGTGATAAAAGGAGTTAAAATTTGATATATGTCAAAATTTTCTCCCTCGAGATTGTAAATCTCGTTAAATGGTGTGTTAAATTAACAATTTTCAAGGCTATAAATTAACATATAGGTTAAATTATTTAAAGGGGGTATTTTTCAGAGCGTATCCGACTGATTGTCTCTTGGGTAATTCCTAAAAATGAAGCGATTTGCCCCAATGTGGCACGCTGCAATAAGCGAGGATAACGGGTTACTACCCATTTGTATCTTTCACGAGCACTCCGGCATTGCAGATTGATGATTCGTTCTTCTAAAAAGTAGCTGTAATCGAGCAATATACGATTGATGCGTTGTGCCGTTGCGATGTCTTTGATTTTTGAAGGTTGCGAGAATAAATTGATGTTTATGGTTATGACATGAGAGTCTTCGAGAAATTCGATAACCTTAGGCAGTTCCGGCTTGTTGGCTTGTGAGTTTAGGCAAAGGATCAAATCTTGGTCGAATGCAAACGAAAATGTAATTTCTTTGCCGTCCTTAAGATAAAAAACTCTTGCCCCGCCTTGAAAGATGATGTATATGTGCTCCTCTATTTCTTTTATATTGCTGATTATATCTCCTTTTTTATAGAAATTTTCTGACAATAAAGATCTTAGTTTTTCTTTGTCTTCATGGGATAAAACAGAGATTGACTCATCCAGATAATCAATAATGTTGTATTTTAACTCCATGTGCTCTATTTGTTGTTTATTTGCAAATATAGCGAATGTAAACGGTAAAGAATGCAACTTCTTCTTAAAAACATCTATAAAAAGGCGTTCGTATTTCAGTTTTTTGCAATAAAGACCGGCGTGTGTTTTTGGGTGTCTGGCTCGAATCCGAACCAATAATTTCCCGATGGGTATGGGAGTCTGCAAAGTTTTAAGTCATCCTTGTATTCTCCTTGTATGATTTCCCATGCTGATGGCGGATTCTGATGTTTTGTCATAACTTTTTCTGCAGGAGCTTTTTTTAAGGAAAGTCCGGCAATGATCCATGCGATAGATACTTCGGTAAGGCGCGTGGGGTAAGTTTTTTTGCAGAATTCATAAAGAAGCAGACCTCTTTTTTCGATGCTCAAGGGCTTGTCGATGACGTCGGCGACGATTAAGAAGTTTAAGAAGTCTTTCAGAAATTCGGATTCTTCTAACATAAATCGGCGTATGACTTCTTGCCATACCGGTGAGTTGTAATAACCGTCGAGCAACCGCGAAAGATGCCTTGCATATTGCAACTCTTCCGTACTTATTTCGTTCGTTTTCAGCACTTCGTATGGGGGATAAGGCGAATATCTGATTCCCCACTCTTCGGCACGTCTCCGCATTTCGGTTCCGGGCAATACCTTTAATGACTCGAGTTGTATTTCTGCTGCGCCGAGTGACGCAAGGGTATGTATGTCATCAAATATTTGTTTAATGCTATATAGCGGAAGTCCGGCGATCAAATCGGCATGGGTTTCAATATTTGTTAACGAGCATAAATATCTCAATCCGTCGAGAGATTGTTGCAAGTTGCCTAATCTTTGGCTTTGGGCAAGGACATTTTCATGTAAACTTTGTATGCCGGCTTCGAGGTGTAAACTTCCTGTCGGCATATCGGCCAATAAAGTTTTTAATTCTTCAGTCAGCAGTGCCGGATGAATTTCGAGATGAAACCGAATTTCAGGAAATTCCCGAAAAAGAAACAACAATTCTTTGGCTCGTTTGCTGTTGTAGTTGAATGTACGGTCCAGTATTCTGACATTTTTTATTTGGTGCTGCCGTATTATTTGCAATCGTTTTCGTATGCAAGCAATATCGATGGTGCGCACCGGCTTTTCGCCTCCACTTACGCAGAACGCACAAGTGTTGAAACATCCCCGTGTCGTTTCCAGTTGGACAAAAGGTTTTTCCCAATTAAAGAATTTGCTTTCTTCGGGAGGGGTTAATTTTTCGAAGTCCAGAACTCGGGCGATTCCTGTATCAATGTAGTGTCGGTGCTGGTCGATAAAACACAACCCTTTTATCTCATGCCATTGTTCGGGCATATCCCATACCTGTAACCAGCGCGGGACATTCTCTTCACCTTCTCCTCGAAATACGCAGTCGACAAATGGGGTTGCAAACAAAAAATCTTTATTATCTCCCAGAAATTCGGGGCCGCCCAAAATGACTTTACTTTTTGGAAACAAAACCTTTAACCGGCAGACGATGTGGAGTAGAATTTCTCTGTTGAATAGCCATGCCGTCGCAGCAATAATGTCGGGATTGTATTGTATTGCTGATTTTACGATCATCCCCACATTTTCATTAATAGTGCAAGATACGGTTTCCCATTCGATTCCTGAATTCTCTTTTATTTGGGCATGAATTGCCGGTAATGCCAACGATGCATGCGCATAAGAACTGTTTAAATCTATCCAGAGAATTTTCATGTCATATCGCCTTTAACCGATTGCAAAGATACAAATAGCTGGGTTATTTTACAGAATATCATATCGAATAAAAACATTTTGATTCTCTGACGCCTGCCAGATGTGGCCGATTCATATATTATTCGGTAAAAGCGGCTCTTTTTTTACTCGTTTTTTTATTATGCACCAATAAAAACAATCAGCATAACTTTTGTTTGAAATGATAATGCTCGGGTATCTGTATATGAATATTTGTTAATGCTATAAAATATTGACTGTTAATTGCTTGTATAGGCTCTTGTGTCGGGCTTAAGCCCTTTCCCCTGATAATAAATTTATAGATATACTAAAAAATAACCATAGATATGTTTCTATATTCGATCAAAATCTCTATATTTGTATAGAATTTGATATAAAATGGCGGATAATCCGAAGCGGGTACTGGATACTTTACGATTTCATATACAAGAGTTGATGAATCGTTTTAATGTTCTGAAACGCGAAAATGAAGAGTTGGAAAAACGCATTAAGGAACAGGAAAATACTATTGAAACCTTGCAAAAGGATTTGAATGAGATGAATATCAAATATGAAAATTTATTGACTGCAAAAGGGTTGGCTCTCGGTGAGGGTGATGTCAAAACAGCCCGGAGCAGGATCGGTAAATTGGTGCGGGAAATCGATAAATGCATCTCTTTATTAAATGAATAGATGCTATGAACGATAAATTTAAAATTCACTTGGAAATAGCCGGACGCAAATATCCTTTGAATATTAAACGAGAAGATGAGGAAGTTGTACGACAGGCGGCGGCATTGGTAAATAGAAAACTTGCGACATATAGAGAGCAGTTTAGTAAAGATAAATCAAAATCTGTATATGATTTTTTAGCGATGACGGCGATTGATTTATCCCATGCATATCTAAGGCTTAGAGAGACACGAGATGTTGAAATTTTTACCGAAATTGTTCGGGAAATGGATGAAGAGCTTGATAACTATCTGAACCGGAAGTAGATTTTATTTTTAAAGAGACATATTCCTGCACTACAACAGGGCTTATAGCCTTTGATGTGGTGCATTTTTTTTAATAATTAAATAAAGACAAATGGAAATTATATCATTGGTAATTACAGGTCTCGTTTGTTTGTTGGTGGGTGCGACAGCGGTTTTTGTGATTGGAAAGACGTTGTTGAAAGCACGGGCACAATCGATTATAGAGGAGGCTGCAAAAGAAGCTGAAGTAATTAAGAAAAATAAGTTGCTCGAAGTAAAGGAAAAGTTTTTGCATTTGAAATCCGATATGGAGAAACAGGCAAATGCCCGTAATGCAAAATTGCAGTCGATAGAAGCGAAAGCTAAACAGCGGGAATTACAACTCAATCAGCAACAACAGGAATTGCAACGCCGGAAAGTGGAATCTGATGCAATACGAGCCAATCTGGATGCGCAAATCGAAATAGTAGAAAAGAAAAAAGTCGAGCTCGAACGTTTGCATAAAGCCGAAGTGGAACGTTTGGAACATCTTTCCGGACTTTCGGCCGAGGAGGCAAAAGAAAAACTCATCGAATCCTTGAAAGAAGAAGCCAAAACCCAAGCGGCATCTTATATCAATGATATCATGGATGAAGCCAAACTGACGGCCAATAAAGAAGCTAAACGAATTGTAATACAAAGTATTCAACGGGTAGCGACCGAAACGGCAATCGAAAATTCGGTTACGGTATTCCACATCGATTCGGACGAGATAAAAGGTCGTATCATTGGTCGGGAAGGTCGTAATATCAGAGCGTTGGAAGCTGCAACAGGCGTAGAAATAATCGTCGATGATACTCCCGAAGCGATTGTCTTGTCGGCTTTCGATCCTGTTCGTCGTGAAATAGCCCGTTTGGCGCTACATCAATTGGTGACGGACGGTCGTATCCATCCGGCCCGTATCGAAGAAGTGGTTGCCAAAGTAAGAAAACAGATCGAAGAAGAGATCATCGAAACCGGAAAGCGTACAGCCATAGATTTGGGAATACACGGATTGCATCCCGAATTGATCCGATTGGTCGGCAAAATGAAATATCGTTCTTCTTACGGACAAAATCTGTTGCAACATTCGCGAGAAACAGCAAATCTTTGTGCTATAATGGCTTCGGAACTTGGTTTGAATCCCAAAAAAGCAAAGCGTGCAGGTTTGCTGCATGATATTGGTAAAGTACCTGATGAAGAGCCGGAATTGCCACATGCTTTGTTGGGAATGAAATTGGCTGAGAAATATAAAGAAAAACCGGATATCTGCAACGCGGTGGGTGCTCACCATGACGAGACCGAAATGACAAGTTTGCTTGCTCCGATCGTGCAAGTTTGCGATGCAATATCGGGAGCCCGTCCCGGAGCCCGTCGTGAAGTAGTAGAGGCATATATCAAGCGACTTAATGATTTGGAACAATTGGCACTTTCCTATCCGGGAGTTTTGAAGACTTATGCAATACAAGCCGGTCGCGAATTGCGGGTAATCGTCGGAGCCGATAAGATCGATGATACCGAAACCGAAAATCTATCGACAGAAATTGCTAAACGCATTCAAGACGAAATGACCTATCCGGGACAAGTGAAGATTACAGTCATTCGTGAAACCCGTGCAGTGAGCTTCGCTAAATAAAAAGTGAGACAATAGCCATATCTGCAAAGATAAATATTTAGACTTATGGGCTGCAGGCTTCACCAAAATCTATGATTCTTGAGTGCTGGCTGTAGCTCTTTTTTGATAAAACAGGTTATATGAACAATATGCCAGACAATAACGAAAATATTCCGACCTCGAAAAAAAAACACGGAGCCAATAAACTTGAATGTTACGATTGGCTGTCCGATTTGCCCGAGTCTCATAATGAGACCGATTTGGTGGAGGTTCAGTTTAAGAATACACGGAAAGGATATTATAAAAACTCTACCCATATTCATCTTGAAAAAGGCGATATTGTCGCTGTGGAGGGAAATCCGGGGCATGATATAGGAGAGGTTACCTTGACGGGTCGCCTTGTTTTACTCCAAATGAAAAAAAATGGAATAAAACTGGATAATCCCGATCTTAAAAGAGTCTATCGGAAAGCAAAGCCGAATGACTTGGAAAAGTATGAAGAGGCAAAATCTCGTGAACACGATACGATGTTGCGGGCACGAAAAATTGCCGAAGACCTGAATTTGGATATGAAAATCGGTGATGTCGAATATCAGGGGGATGGCAACAAAGCAATCTTCTATTACATTGCAGATGATCGTGTCGATTTTCGTCAGTTGATTAAAGTGTTGGCAGAGGTATTTCGGGTACGCATCGAAATGAAGCAGATCGGGGCACGGCAAGAAGCCGGACGGATCGGAGGAATAGGTCCTTGCGGTCGTCAGTTGTGTTGCTCTTCATGGATGACCAATTTTGTTTCGGTAGCGACAAGTGCCGCCCGCTATCAAGATATATCGTTAAATCCCCAGAAACTTGCCGGACAGTGTGCAAAACTGAAATGTTGTTTGAATTTTGAGGTCGATGCTTATGTCGAAGGACAGAAAAAATTACCTTCTCGGGAAATTGCCCTTGAAACGGCCGATAACACTTACTATCATTTCAAAACCGATATATTCAAACGGCAAATGACCTATTCTACGAGTAAAGAGATTGCGGCAAATTTGGTTACCGTAGACGCTTCTCGGGTTTTTGAGGTTATTGCTTTGAATAAAAGAGGAATCAAACCTGATAAGTTGGAGCTCGTAGATGATCAACAACCTCAGCGTAAAGATTTTGAAGATGTTGTAGGACAAGACAGCCTGACTCGTTTTGATAAAAATAAAAAGCGGGGGGGAAATAATGCAAATGGCGGAAAATCCAATAATCGTCGTAAAAAGTCGAATTTGAAAAAGGGCAACGGAGGCGATGCGTCCGGAGCTGCTCAAAATAACTCTTCGCAAAACGGAAATCGGGGAAATAACAATCGCAATGGCAATAATAACAATGGCAAAAACAATAATAACCGACCGTCTGAAGAAGTATCGCCTGAGTAAGATAATACTGCTGTTGGGATTATTGATCTCAGGCCTTTCCTGCAATACAAAGGATGTGTATTATACGTTTAATCATATCCCTGCCCGAGGGTGGGATAAACGTGTGATAGAACGTTTTTCGCCGGTAATTGAGGATACGTTGTGTCTGTATGATATAGACGTGTCGTTGCGATATACCAATGATTATGATTTTCGGAATTTATGGCTTTTCATTACCTGCAAAGCTGAAACCGGGGAAGTGATCACCGACACGCTTAACTGCATTCTTGCCGATGAATACGGAAAATGGTTCGGTTCGGGTTGGGGAGCCACGTATCAGCAGACGATTCCGTATAAAGAGGGTTTTACTTTCCCTCGTAAAGGAAAATATTCTATTTCTGTTCAGCAGGGAATGCGGGATGATGTAATTCAGGGAATTACCGATGTCGGCATAAAAATCACCCCGAAAGAGGCGGCTGTTTCTCGGTAAGGGGTAAAAACCGAGAAAATCCCTTTGTCAGATAGCTCCAAAATAGTCGATCTCGATATCTTGAGCGCAGGCATAGCGGCTTAACAAGTCGGCTGTTAATGTTATAGCGTTCTCGACATCCTCTTTATTTCCTGAATAACCATTGATAATGATCAGTATTCGCGTCGTGTCCAAAGACAGTTTGGTTCTCTCTTCATCGCTGGTCGGTGTGCCGATAGGGCCAGACTCATCCCTATATACAGGAAGGCCCTCTATATTTAAAACTCCTCGGCCTATTGCATGGAATAACTCATTTTCTGTACCTACCCCTAAAGAGAGTTGACCGACGATTTTATCTGCATCGAATCCGCCGATAGAATATCCCGTACGGATCGAGACCATATTGATAAGATCGACCAATGTCGAGATCTGATAAAGTCCGAGTCCTTTGATCAATCGGCGACATAGAGCCTCGGCCGATGGACGGTAACGGTTCGGGTCTTTCCCTAAGATTTTGTATGCTTCGCGGGTTGCCGATATGTTTTCCCTTTTGTTGATTGCATTTAAAGGGTATTTTTCTTGTAAAAGAGCCGTTTCATGCTCGATTTCTTTCCAAAGAGATTCGTCGTGCAAGCTGTTTTTTACCTGCGCGCAGATCACACCCGCAATATATGACGGGCATGCCTGTTTGATAATATTTGAGATAGAGAGTTGCATTTCCATTGGTTTTATTCTGCAATTTGCATGCAAAAATACAAATTGCGCGTTAATAATTGCAATACATCACTCTTTGAAAACAGCAGTTTCGGTAGATGCCAGAATTATGATAACATAAAATTGCTCGAATATTCGAGTTATAACAGGACTTTTGGATGAGCACATATTATCGGTGAATGTTTTATCGGCAGTTGATGGTCGAAGGATACACAATTTTAGATAAAGACTCCAGCTATTTTCAGATTGTTTTTATTACTTTTATCATCGAAAAAAAATAAGATATTTACCTGTAATAACTTTTATCATGAAAGCATATCGAGCAGTCGTGTTGTCGTTTTTTTTAGTTTGTTTCGTATCATTGAAAGCCGAAGATAATGCCCCGTTGCGGTTGGGAGTTGTAGGCCTTTCCCATTCTCATTTACATGAAATATTGGTCCGGATCGACAGAGGCGATTTTTGTATTGTCGGAGTTGCCGAGAGAGATGCGGCCCTTAGAGAAAAATCCCCATTGCGTGAGAAAGTAGATTCTTCTTTATTTTATGAAGACTTGGAAGAGATGCTCGATAAAACACATCCCGAGGCCGTTATCGTGTATGAGCCTATTTATGATCATTTGCGGGTTGTGGAAGCCTGTGCTCCGAGAGGTATACATGTTATGGTTGAAAAACCGCTTGCCGTGAGTGTGAAGCATGCCGATCGTATGGCAAAACTTGCACGGGAAAATAATATCTTGTTGCTGACCAATTATGAAACAACATGGTATAATACCAATCATGAGGCTTATAATTTGATCAAAAGACAAAAAAACATAGGGGATATAACTCGTATGGAGGTTTATGATGGGCATCAAGGACCTGTCGAGATTAAATGCAGTGGAGAATTCCTTCGTTGGTTGACCGATCCTGTGTTGAATGGTGGAGGTGCTGTGACCGATTTCGGCTGTTATGGAGCCAATCTGTCTACTTGGTTCTTTGACAACCAAAAACCTGTTAGCGTGTATGCGATTTTGAAGCGTCAAAAGCCTCATGTATATCCTAAAGTCGATGACGATGCGACGATTATTCTTGAATATCCTTCGGCAACGGTTCAGATTATGGCTTCGTGGAATTGGCCGATGAATAGAAAAGATATGCATATATATGGTTCCCGGGGATATGTCTATCAAGATACCCCAACCCAAATGCGGGTATATACGGAAGGAGAGGAGAATTCATGGGTTGCCCCTCCATTAGAAAAGCCGTATAATGATCCGTTCTATTTTTTAAAGGCCGCTGTTCGTAAAGAGATTCAAGTTACACCGGATAATCTCTCTTCATTGGAGAATAATATGATTGTGGTAGAGATTCTTGAAGCTGCCGTAAAAAGTGCGAAAAAAGGGAAAGCAATTCGTTTGCAGAAATAAAAACGCCAAAGGGGAAGGTGCCTTTTTTAGTTTTTATATTCATTAAAAACAGAATATAGATTGGTCGTGCATATCCGCTGTTTTTACCATGCGTTTTTTACATAATTATCGTTGTCAATTTCGTATCCGGTTAACGGGAATAAAAAAATCTTTATTGAGAGCAAGAAATGATTTTCTCATTCGAGAAGAGCGGGGGGGAGTGGGCAAAAAAAAAGGTTGTCTCCCGACAACCAATCTTTGTAAACCTTAAATCTAATACTATGAAAAAACATAGTACAAATATAAAGGTCATCTATTTTTTTTACAAGTGTTTATGTAAAAAAAACGTTTTCGTTAACAATATTTATGTGTATATTTTAACTATTTACTGTTTTTTACATTGAGCATTTATCGTTTGAAATATTTTTTGAAAAATAGTATTTGGTAATCGATGGAGTTGTTCCAATATTTTGAATTATGCTCTCCGGGACGTACAATATAGTCATGATCGATACCTTGTTTTAATAACGCATCGTGGAGATTGTTATTTACTTCGAAAAAGAAATCATTAAATCCGCAGTCGATGATAATTGCAAGATTGCCATTTTGCAGTTTGTCGATTTGGTTAATAACCGTATGACTATTCCATCTGTCCTTATTGCTTTCGTATTCTCCCAATTGTTTTTTCATTTCCCATTTGTCGGGGAACGGGCGAATATCTACTCCGCCGCTGGTGCTTCCGGCAGCACCGAATACATCTTGATGACGTATAGCCAGCCATAAAGCTCCATGTCCGCCCATACTTAATCCGGCAATAGCCCGACCTGTTCTATCGTTTTGGGTAGAAAAGTTTTTGTCGATAAAGGAGATCAGTTCTTTCGATACAAATGTTTCGAATTGCGAATCTTTATTAAGCGGACTGTCCCAATACCAACTGTTTTCGCCATTAGGACACACAAAAATTATGCTGTCTTGTGTCGCTATTTCCGGGAGGTCTTTTTTTAGATCCGGCCAAGAATTCTGGTTCCCGCTATATCCGTGAAGTAAATAGATAACCGGATAAGTTTCATTCGGGTTATAATTATCCGGTGTGATGATCACGCATGGAATATCTTTATCCATGGCATCACTTCTCACATTGGTTTTGATTGTTTCGGCTTGTACTGACAATACCAAACAAAAAAGAAGCAAAAAACTTGATATTTTTTTCATGATTATAATGTGTTGAATAAATAATAGACACGATGATTAACGTTTAACATAACGGAGTACGAAATCCAAGTTATTCTGTAATAATTCGAAACCGTTTTCTCCGTCGAATCGTAATCCGGGTATTTTCCCTTCTTGTACAGCCTTTTCCATAAAAGAAACACTCAGTTCATCGCTCAATACAGCTATCCATGCCGTTTCTTCAGGAGTCAAGGGTTCCTCACCCTCTTCGAGAGCCGTATCCTCTAAAATATCCTTCAAGATAATCTCTTGTTCATTCTCCGGCAGCTCTTTCTTCTCTTCGAAAATTTCGAATTCTTCTTCAGCCCGTTTATCGATTTCTTCCGTTAAAGTTTCTGATTTAGGGTATGTATTTACTACACCCATGATCCACCATTCATTTTGCCATTGCACAAATCCCGCATATAGGCTGACTTTATCGCTTTTCATATCTTTGGGAAATCCTTTTAAAGATTTTTGTGAGGCTTCAATGATTTTCCCGGTAATGATATGTCGAAAACGGACATAGTGTTCGTCCTCGTCCACAAAATCGAAATATCCTGAATATTTGCGGGACAAATTTTTCAGGGCATCATAGGCCGGATGTCTTTCTCCTAACAGAAGAGCAAGCCATTGAGCCGCGGTAAGTTGCATAAACTCGGTAATGTGATTATATACGAAGTCGTTACAGAGTGAATTTACCATGTCCGGGAGATACTCTTCTGTACCCTCTTCTTTTGCTGTCTCTACTAATTGGTTTATCTCCTCTTGCATTTGTCTGCCATTGAACTGAAAAAGATAAGATTCTGTTGCCAACCATGTAAAACGGGCTTGTAAAGAATATAAGTTGGTACACTCTTTTTCGGATAATGTGAAAAATGACTTGAGCTTTTCATTTTCTGGAGCCGACTCATATTCTTCGTCCAGAATTTCCATTATTTTTTCTGCCATTTCAGAAAAAAGAGGTGCTTTCGGAGAGAACGGAACCTGGTCACGGTTCAACTGCATGAAGTAGTGCCAAATCAGAAATTGAATGTCTTCTCCGTTGATCTCATCGTCAACGTAATCATTGCAGGAGAAAAAAGGAAGCGGAGAATTATATCTCCGGTTATGTTCTTGGGTGAATGTCCTGAAGATCCCGACCGAGGATATAACATCTTCGAAATAGGAAGCCAGCGTGCATGCCAGTTGTTTTTTTTCTTCATCTTCCAGAAAAAACAAATCGTTTTCCGATGAGTTGTCTCCTGAAAGAGTATCGATGACATCATAGATTTTATTGGCAATCGTCGTGTAATAAAAATCGGTATTGGCCGATCCTTGGTAGGGGTGGAGTGCAGCCCAATCGGTGCTGTATATCGCTTGTTTTTTCTTTGCCATAGACAGTTTTTTGTTTGCAAACTTACGTATTAATAGTTAATTCTACAATGCTTTGATAATGTGTATCATGATTTTTCATCCTATTTTTTTACTTTTGTTTTCGATTTTGAGAGAATCTTGTGTCGGGTTAAGACAAAGATCTGATCATAAAAAGTGTGTCCGGTATGGAAAATATGGAATTTGCTCTTCCTTTAGAAAAGTGGTATTTAAAAAATAAGCGGAATTTGCCTTGGCGCGACACGACCGATCCGTATGTCATTTGGGTGTCGGAGATAATACTTCAACAAACACGAGTGGCGCAAGGTCTCGACTATTTTAACCGTTTCATGTCCCGTTTTCCGGATGTTGTTTCTTTGGCAGAAGCCGAAGAAGATGAGGTCTTGAAATATTGGCAGGGCCTGGGGTATTATAGTCGTGCCCGCAATTTGCATACGGCAGCCCGGCAGATTGTACGAGATTTCGGTGGACGTTTCCCCGATAATAATAAAGAGGTTCGCTCATTGAAAGGGATCGGAGAATATACCGCTGCGGCGATTTGCTCGTTTGCATACCGTCAGCCTTATGCCGTTGTCGACGGAAATGTGTATCGTGTTCTGGCCCGTCTTTTTGATATTGACGTTCCGATAGATTCTACACAAGGGAAAAAAATCTTTGCAAAACTGGCTTCAGAACTTCTCGATAAAAAGCATCCCGATCTATATAATCAGGCAATTATGGAGTTGGGTGCGTTGCAATGTGTCCCGCGGTCTCCCCGTTGTGAGTTATGTCCTTTGGTGTCGAAGTGCCTTTCTGTTGTTTCGGGACGTGTGGATAAACTGCCGGTAAAACAATCGAAACCTGTCGTAAAACCTCGTTTCTTCAACTATTTTTGTGTCTTTTATGGAAAAGACATTTGGATAAGGCAACGTACCGGAGAGGATATATGGAAAAATTTATATGAATTTGTTTTGATCGAAACAGACCGGGAGTATTCTTTTGAGGAATTGCAGCATACCGAAGAGTATGACCGTTTGTTTAGGGGAGCCGGACATATCAAGATAACAGCCTTGCCCTTGCAAAAACGCCATGTCTTGTCGCATCGCATTATAAATGCCTGTTTTTATACACTTGAGATCGAAAATATCCCGGAAGGATTGTCCGAATATATGCGCATTCCTTATGAAGAACTCGACCATTTTGCCATTTCCCGGTTGACCCATATTTATGTCGAACAGCAGATGAGGCATATCAAAGAACAGACGTTATGGGGATAGCCATTATTTTTGTTTGCGATAAATACGGGTTTGTAACTGGCGTATGACCTTTTCTAATGGATGTGACAATATGATGAGGGTCACGGCTGTGATAATAAGTATAAATCCTGTTGCAAGAGAAACGGAGAAGGGTTCGTGAAACACGATAATCCCGACACATACAGCCGTTAAAGGTTCCATAGCACCGAGTATTGCTGTTAGGGTAGACCCTATGTTTTTCAAGGCCTGCACCAGCGCAAGATTGGAGATTATTGTCGGAATAATGGCCAACATGGCTAAATTTACGGCGATATTTCCGTTGGAGATAACCTGTAATCCCCCGTTGATTTGAGTGTTGAGTAAAAAGAGAACCGATCCGAAAAGGAACACATAAAACGTAAGTTTCATTCCGGGCATATTCTTTACTCTTGATTTGTTTACCCGGACAATATAAAGGGCATAACCTATGGCCGAAACGAGAACTATCCCTATTCCGACAAGACTGATTTCCCGGTCGTTTTCTCCGATCGATAAACAGGCAACGCCGCATATTGCCATTAGGATGGCCGTGATTTTTAGGATAGAATTTTTTTCATGATAGGCAATGGTCATGATAAGTGTGACGAATACCGGATATAGGAAATGTATCGTTGTTGCGATGCCGCTGGGGAGATAGTTGTATCCCCAGAAAAGAAATAGAGCCGACACGACATAAAAGATGCTCAGATAGAATAATGCCGGTATTTCTGAAAGTCGGATTTTAAGCGATTGTTTCCTTATCAGAAGAACAATGCCTATGGCAATGCTTGCTAACAAGAAACGATAGAATAAGATCGAATCGAATCTCATTCCCTGCTCCATTACAGGAAGCGTGAAAAGCGGGATAAGACCGAATGTTGCAGATGATAAAATGCCGAAGAAAAAGCCTTTAATATTGTTCATCGTCTTTTCCCTCTTCTTTTTCTGCAGGTTCAGAATCCGGACTGAAAATGCTGAAATTTACGCTGCCGTATGTCCGTTTTTGATCAAATCCCGGTAGCATGGAGAAATCATACGATTTAGAGTGTTCGATAATGAAAATGCCTCCGGGGTTGAGTAACCCTGAGTTAAGGATGAGTTCGGGGATTGTTCCGAAGTTAGGCAAATTATAAGGAGGATCGGCAAATATAAGATCAAATTTTTCTTTACAAGTAGGGACAAACTTGAACACATCGCCTTTTATCGGAATTAAATTTTCGTCGTGCAGCTGTTGCATGACTTTACGGATAAAGTTGTATTGTACCGGATAATTCTCGACACAAACGACTTTGGCGCATCCCCGTGATAACAATTCGAAACTGATAGCTCCTGTCCCGGCAAACAGGTCGAGGGCGTTCACCCCGTCAAAATCGATCATGTTTGACAATACATTGAACAAATTTTCTCGGGCAAAATCAGTCGTTGGACGTGCTTTGATATGAGAAGGTACGTCGAATCTTCTTTTTCCGTATTTTCCGCTTATAATTCGCATAGAGGTATAACCATTAAGTCGAAAGGGGCTTCAAGAGTCTCTTTCCCTAATTTAAACAGTTGGGGAGGGAAAATCGAGGGCATTACCTGACGGATATATTCTTGGGCTATACGGGTTATCGTTTGGCGAGGCCCTTTGTCTCCCGTAAGTTGCAGCTCGTCTTTTTCCTGATTGAATCCTTGTTGTTCCCAGACATTGAGAATATAGTATGCCGCATCATGAATATCACCGTATTCGAATGAGTTGGCAAAGAGGAGTCCGGTTTTATTGAAACAAGCGATGTCTATCCATCCCTTTTGTAAATGAACATACATTTTCGAGTTGTTTCCGATTTGGCTTCGGCCGAAAAAGTATTCGCACAACGGTGTCAGTTGATGTAAAAATAACGGTGTGTCGAAAGTCCTTTTCAGAAAAGCATAAATATCTTTATCGACACCAAATAGATTGTATAACCCGTTTCTTTTCCATTCATTGCAAAGGATTTTATCGGTATGGGAAGGGAAACAAAAATCGTAATATACATTCAGTTTGTCCTTTTCCGGTTCGATCGATTTAGGGACAAAGGTAAACCGGGAGGATTGTATGATTATATATGTTTTTTGAAATTTCTTCAATAAGACAGGGTGATTATACACCATTTCTTCGATAGATTGTAGAGGCGTGTTTCCACTCGGCGAGAATATGATGTTTTGTCCGGTATAGGAGTTGTTGATCTTCGGGTTCGAGATTGAAAAATAACATCCGTCGTTTCGCAAGCGAATCGACAAAGTATAATCTCCCGTTTGTTCAGGGAATATTGTTTTGGATGTCTGTTCTCCCATATTTTCGTTTCGGATGATACTATGTTTTTTTATGTATTTAAAATCATATTCCGATTACAAAAATAGAAAAATAAAACCGGAAGAGCTATTTTTGTATTCTACTTTATTTTTAAAAAGATGATAAACGAATTCTTTATTCAGAAATTTGCTGAGAATCTTCCTTATCAGCCTACCGAGGAACAAGCCGATTTGATTGCCCGGCTTGCTGATTTTCTTTTCGATCAAGACTCTCGTTCTCTGTTTCTGATAAGAGGGTATGCCGGTACGGGTAAAACATCTTTGGTCGGAGCGTTGGTGCAGACTTTGTCCGGATTTCAACGAAAGACCGTTTTGTTGGCACCGACAGGAAGGGCTGCAAAGGTCTTTTCGGGTTATGCGGCGCATTCGGCCTATACCATTCATAAAAAAATATATCGGCAAAAAGCCTTTTCGGCCGATTATGAAGGTTTTTGCATAACCGATAATCTGCATAAAGATACGTTGTTTATTGTCGATGAAGCCTCTATGATCTCTAATGGTGAAGGAGAGCGGACAATATATTATGGCTCGGGACGGTTATTGGATGATTTGATCGAGTATGTTTATTCGGGAGAAGGATGCCGTTTGATTTTGTTGGGAGATCCGGCGCAGTTGCCTCCGGTAGGGCAAATCCAGAGCCCAGCACTGGAGAAGAACTGTTTGACCGGGTATGGGTTAT
The DNA here is from genome assembly GCA_949297285.1 of uncultured Bacteroidales bacterium. GTDB lineage: Bacteria > Bacteroidota > Bacteroidia > Bacteroidales > Coprobacteraceae > Coprobacter. The sequence continues at coordinate 29,378 of CASFRL010000107.1, read as the reverse complement.
CGGTGATCGATTTCTCCTTATGTCAAGTTGTTCGGCAATCGAATGATTCGGGAATCCTTTTTAATGCTACCCGTTTGCGGGAATTGATGGAAGAAGGCTTGTTTGCCCTGCCTAAAATTCATTTAAAAGACTATGCCGACATACAACGGGTAGGGGGTGAAGACCTGATTGAAACATTATCTTCGGCATATAGCAGGGATGGGATGGATGAGACGATTGTTATAACCCGTTCGAATAAACGCGCCGGAGTTTTTAATCAAGGCATCCGGAACCAGATTCTTTATCGTGAAGAGGAACTCACCTCGGGCGATTTGCTTCTGATAGCAAAAAATAATTATTTCTGGAATCGGGAGTATAAAGAACTTGATTTTATCGCCAACGGAGATGTCGCTCGAGTTGTCAAAGTAAGAAATGTCCGAGAGATGTATGGGTTTCGTTTTGCCGATGTTGCATTGTATTTCCCCGACTATGATGTTGAGATCGATTCTAAAGTTATTCTCGATACGTTGATGTCCGATGCCCCTTCGCTAACGGCAGAGATGAATAATCTTCTTTTTACCCGCATTATGGAAGATTATTATGATGTGCCTTCTAAACGGGAAAAAATAAAGAAAATCAAAGTCGATCCTTGGTTTAATGCCTTGCAAGTAAAATATGCTTATGCCGTTACTTGTCATAAAGCACAAGGGGGACAATGGAAAAATGTATTTATCGATATGGGATATATTCGTACCGAAGGTGTCGATCAAGATTTCTTTCGATGGCTTTATACGGCTTTTACGCGAGCTACCGAACATCTCTATTTGATCAATCTCGGGCAAGACTTCATGGAAGACTGATCATTTATCATAATACAGGGCTTAATAGCCGTACTACCGATTCACAGATTTTATTCCACAGTGGCCGTTTCTTCCAGGACTTTAAGGTGATGCGTTTGCACTTCTTTTGATCGTCTAAAAAGATATTTCTCATTTGTGCCGCAAATTCTTTGTTATATATAAATGCGTTTATTTCAAAGTTGTGGTCGAAACTTCTGAAATCTAAATTTGTCGATCCTACTGTCGAAAATTCTTCGTCGATCGTAATGCTTTTGGCATGCAGAAAACCATTCTGGTAGAAATATATTTTTATGCCGGCTTTCAGCATAGAAGTTAAATAAGAGTGTGATGCCAATTGTAAAATCGAGGAGTCCGATCGTTCGGGCAGCATTAATCTTACGTCGACCTTAGAAAGAGCTGCAACTTGCAGCGCTTTCGTCAAACTTTCGGTCGGTAAGAAATAAGGGGTCTGTATGTATATCCGATGTTTGGCATTGGAGATGGCTTTCAGAAACGAGAGGGAGATGCTTTTCCATTCGCCTATCGGACCGCTTGTGAGAATTTGAATATTTATATCTCCTGTATGAGGTACCGGAGGAAAATAGAGATTGTCTGACAGCAATTCTCTTGTAGTGAAACTCCAATCTATCGAAAATGCCGTTTGCAGCCCATATACGGCAGAGCCCACGACCCGGATATGGGTGTCTCGCCATATTCCCCATGTTACGCCGTCGATATATCGGTCGGCAATATTCATGCCGCCGACATAACCGATTTTACCATCTATAACGACTATCTTCCGGTGGTTCCGGTAATTCAACTTGTTGGCCAATTGCGGAAAAGTCACCTTTAGAAACGGCCGTACAATAATTCCGGCAGCTTCCATTTCGTTGTAAAAGTGTTTTTTTACTTTCCAGCAGCCTACATCATCGTAAATGACCCGGACGATTATTCCTTCTTTGGCCTTATCGATTAAAAGATCTTTGATCGTATTTCCCAGTTTATCATCGGCAAAAATGTAATATTGCAAATGGATGAATTTTTTTGCGTTTTTTATATCCTCGATCAGCGAATCGAATTTCTCTTTTCCGTTGGTAAAAATAGTCACTTCGTTTCCGGTATGCAATCCCGATTTTCCAAGGGTGTATGCCAAGCGTATTTGTTGTTTGCTCTCTTCCGATAAAGAGATCTCTTTCAGGTCGGTATCGGGATCTTCTATCAGTTGTTGCAATTTTCTTTTCCCTTTACGGGAAATCATGTGCTGCCTTCTGTATTCTTGACCGAAAAAAAAGTAAAATACAAGACCTACGATCGGAAGGAAAAGTAAGACGACTATCCAAGCAATGCTTTTCACCGGATTGCGGTTTTCCGATACAATAACCAGAATCGTACCGATAATCGTGATCAGGTATATTACATATAAACTGTTATATACCCATTGGTCGATATTTTGAATTATTATATTCAGATAAAGCATGAATTCTTGGTTGTTGCAGCTATTTAAAAGCTAATTTAGAGAGAAAAAATGAATTTATCAATATTTATGTTGAGAATATTGTAATTTACAAAAAATATACGAATGATTGTTGATCGGTCGATTTCTTACTTTTATACCCACTTTGTTAATAATTCATTTTAAAGGAAAGATTATCGAACGAAAAGCATATCTTTACCGAATAATTTAGAAAAAGATAAGATCGTATGAAAAAAATTGTAGGTCAGCTTCTATTATTAATGATGTTTATCCCGTTTTTTGCCCAAGCAGAAAACAAATCTGACAAAAAAGAAAATGTGAAGGTTCTGGATGCTTCGAATTTTAGTGCAGAGATTTCGAAAGGTGTTGTTCTGGTCGATTTTTGGGCGACTTGGTGTCCTCCGTGTCGGCAGATGGCTCCGATTGTTGAGGAGATAGCAGGAGAGCTTAAGGGGAAAGTAAAGTTCGGAAAAGTTGATGTCGATTTGAATAAAGAATTGGCAACAAAATATCAGATAAGATCGATACCGACATTTATTGTGTTTAAAGACGGGAAGAAAGTCGATCAGATGATCGGAGCAGTTGAAAAAAATGTATTGAAAGATTTGGTTCTGAAATATACAGATAAGAAATAGTGTAAGTATTATAAATGTTTTTCACGGAATCTGCCGGATTAAATTTCTTGATTTGGCAGATTCCGTTTTTTTATGGGAAGTTTAGGAAAAAGCTTTCTGAAACGTACCATATAAACAGTTATGTTTCCCCCGGCAATGATAAATGTTACAGCCAGAATGATCATTATGATTCCACAACTCAGTCTTGGCGTCAAAATCTCACCAAAGACTGTTACACCGAAAAATACGGCCGTTAAAGGTTCTAATGCTCCGAGAATCGCAGTTGGAGTAGAGCCTATATATTGAACGGCCTTGGTCGTGCAAAGGAAAGATATGGCTGTCGGAAAAATAGCTAATGCAATTAGATTTCCCCAGAGATACCATGTATCAACCCAACATAAACTTTGCCCGAAGTCGACTCGTACTAAAAATAAAGTCATCCCGAATAATAAAACATAGAAAGTTACTTTAAGGGTCGCAATGTCTTTTAATGCAGACTTGTTTACTCCGACAATATATATGGCATAAGAAAGAGCCGATACCATTACTAAAAAGACACCGGTTGCATTGAGTGTTGTCCCATTCCCATTTTTATAAAGGAGGCCGATACCCCCTAATGCCAATAAAATACAGAGAACAGTGAGAGTAGTCAATTTCTCTTTGTATAGGCAAGACATGATCAATGCGACTATAATCGGATAGACAAATAGCAACGTTGACGCAATGCCGGCATCCATGTAGTTGTAACTTAAAAATAGGGCTAAAGAAGAGAGTGCAACTAATAACCCCATAATAACCAATAACAATAGCTCTCTTTTTTTTATTGTAAAGTTACGTCCACGAACCTTGATCATGATCCCTAAAATTGGGATGGCGAATAAATATCTGAAAAAGAGTACCGAGTCAGGATTCATCCCGGCTTTATATAACGGAAGTGCAAATAGGGGATTCATCCCATAAGCGGCAGCTGCGATAATACCTAAAATATATCCTTTGGTTTTTGTATTCATCTGTTTTTATTTCGAATTCATTTCGTCGTGTCCTACGATTGTCGAAAACAATTGCAAAGATACGATATTGTACGGGGAAAGTGGTCTTGATTTTTATATTTGACGTTTATGAAATTTTTGAATACATTTTTATATAAAAATTTGCTTTTTTGAACAAATAAGGTTATATTCAAGCGTTAACTTCAAAAATGATATTACTATGGAAATAATACCCATCGGAGAAAATGCCGGGAAATTATGGACTCTTTTGGAGAGTGGTTCCGAATTTTCTGTTAATCAATTGACTTCTAGATTGAACATGACAAGAGATGACGTTTTTGCTGCTGTTGGCTGGTTGGCTCGTGAAGGAAAAATATATTGCCGAAAGCAAGATGATGAATTGTTTTTCAGTAATAAGTATATTCAAGGATATTTTCACTTTGGATAATAGGCCGGGAATATTTCTATCCTATTGGAGATAATGAATTCTTGCTTATAAATATGCCCGGTTTATGAACAAAACCGGGCATATTTTAATGGAATTAATCTTCTATTTGAAATTTTCGGCTTACTTTTAATAAATTGCTGGTATAAGCGACAACATTTTGAGCCTCTTGTATCATTGTGAGGTATACCATACTTACTTTCAAACTTCCCGTTTGCCCTTGAATGCGTTTCAATTCAATACGTTTCAATTGAGAAAGGTTGTTTATCAATTGATTTGCGGTAGTTATGGCATCCTCAAAATTTTCATAATTATTTTGTAGAATAATATTCCGTGCATGTTCGAGAAAATCGACAATGCCGTTAGCAATATGTTTGAATTCTGTTTTTTGGGCATCTTGCAGCGGATTAAAATTGTTGTCGGTGTGTTCCAGACACGGTTCGCATATACGTCCGATACTGTATATGACTTCGCTGATAAAATCATTTCCTTGATAATAATATAGACCTTTTTCTATTGCCGTATTATTATCGAGATGGGCTACCCCTAAAGTACCGATACGTTTTACTTTTTTGATATGATCTTTTTCATCGTCGATGAGATTCATCGCTTTACGCAGTCCCCGGTAGCTTTCATCTATAAAAGAATTTACTGTTTTTTCAAAACTTTGGGAAGCGACTTCGAGGATAGCGCCAAGCTCTTCCCGGGTATGTTTTCGAAGTAAAGATAGAGCTTCTTGAGTATCATGGCTACTCATCAATTTTTGTACGGTAGGATCACCTTTTTGTTTTGTCAAGGCTTTTTTATAAACCAATTGGCTGCGGATAAGACTGAAGATTGCCAATCCTATGAATATCAGAATAGCGATTGTCCCTCCGAAATGTATGACTGAAGTAACAAAAAAGCAGATGAAAAATGCCGCTCCTGCTGTAATGAACCATCCTCCAATAACGGATAATACTCCGGTAATACGATATACTGCACTTTCGCGACTCCATGCCCGGTCTGCGAGAGAACTTCCCATAGCCACCATGAATGCTACGTAAGTGGTAGAGAGCGGCAGCTTGAGTGCTGTTCCCATAGCTATCAGGAACCCTGCCAATACCAAATTTACAGAGGCTCTTACCAAGTCGAAAGCTGCACCTTCTGCTAAAATTGCTTCGTCAGTATTGAAACGGGCATCTATCCATCGCTTTGTTTTGTCTGGAATGATATTGGAGAGACTTGAACTGATAGAACTCGATACCCGAACGATAACTCTGGCAACCGGAGAAGTTCCGAAAGCCTCTTCTCCCTCTTCTTGACGAGACAAATCGACAGAAGTTTTTACTACGTTATGAGCCTTTTTTGAAGTAAATAATGCAATAACCATAATGATTCCGGCAGATACCAGAAAATACCATGGCGTATGAGCCGATCCGGTAAGAGAGGTCATAAGATATGTATCGGGGTTGGCTCCGGCTTGAGAACTAAAATCGATAAATGATGAATATCCGGCAAGAGGTACTCCGATAAAATTCACTAAATCATTGCCTGCAAAGGCTAATGCTAAAGCAAATGTGCCTACCAGAACGACTACCTTGAATACGTTGATATGAATCCATTGGAATATTTGCATCAATATGGTCGATCCGATAAAGCAGTATAATACGAGAGAACCCGTATTTTCTTTTATCCACAATTTATGATCGGGAGTCATGAATGAAGATTCTTTCAGGCCACTGATCAGAATGAAATAAATGATTGTTGTCAATGCGATTCCGCCGAAGATCCCGGCAAAATATTTCATCTGCTTTTTGTAGTTGAAAGTAAAAATAAGACGGGCGATATACTGTACTATCGTACCGAAAAAGAATGCAATAGCGACGGAAACAAAGATGGCGAGAATAACCGAAAGTGCCTTGTCGGTATTCAGTAATTGACCGAATTCCAACGTATTGTCGCTGGCAATCTTTATGATAGATAAAGCAAATGTTCCGCCTAACAGTTCAAAAACTAAAGATACTGTAGTTGAAGTTGGCATTCCCAATGAATTAAACATGTCGAGGAGTACGACATCTGTTAGCATGACTGCAATGAAAATGCACATGATTTCGGTAAAATAGAAATGCTCAGGTTGGAAAATCCCGTGACGGGCAATATCCATCATTCCGTTAGAGAGAGAGGCTCCGACAAAAATCCCGATGGCAGCAATGCCCATGATTACTTTGAATGGTGCAGTTTTTGCACCTATTGCCGAATTAAGAAAATTAACGGCATCATTACTTACTCCGACTACTAAATCGAATATAGCTAATAGAAAAAGAAAAATAACGATTCCTAAATAGAATGTTTCCATATAACTTCTTTTTTGTACTCTTAACGGACGCAAAGGAATGAAAAAGATGTTACAATGAAGTTACAAAACAAAAAATGTTTGTTGGAAAAAGGGAATAAAAATTCAGTATATTATATTTATGTTTATATAAAATTCGATACCTTTATGTGCCATTTTGTCTGGTCGTTTATACTGCTTATTTGTGAATCCTTGAGAAAAGTTGCTGTCGGGAAATCATAGTTGTTGAGAAAAAACATATAAAAAATAGGCCTGTGTATTTTATCGGTGTCGGGAAATATACCGGAGTTCCGTGCGGTATGGATTTAAAGTAGAAAAATTTTATTCCTTAATAAAAAAATAAAGAGTATATGAAAAAACGTATATTGACAAGTATATTGTGGGGTTTGTCCTTGGGAGTTTTCTCTCAAGCTCCTCCGGTGAGTGGAAGCGAAGTGTATGATACTCCTCCTATCGGGTTTAGTCAGAAGGAATTCGAAAATCCGTTGATAAACAGCATAAATAGAGAACCGTATGCTGCTACATCCATATCGTTTCCGACCGAACAGGATGCGTTGCAGGTAAAAAAGTCTTCATCGGCACGTTATCTGTCTTTGAACGGAATCTGGAAATTTAAGTTTATAACTGATTGGAAAAACCTGCCTTCTGATTTTATGAAGGCAGAACTGGACGATTCTTTATGGGATAATATTCCTGTTCCCTCGACTTGGGAAATGCAAGGATATGGTGAGAAAATATATTGCGGACAAGGGTATGAATTCCGTCCGGTCAATCCTCCGTTTGTTCCCCGCAAAGACAATCATATTGCCTTATATCGAAAAAACTTCAATGTGCCTTCGTCATGGACGGGACAAAATATCTTTATTCATTTTTCGGGAGTAAGAGGCGCTTTCTATTTGTATGTGAATGGCGTGAAAGTTGGGTATAACGAAGATGGGGGAACATTGCCGGCTGTTTTTGATATTACCCCTTATCTAAAAGAGGGAGAAAATCAGTTGGCCGTTCAGGTATTGCGATGGAGTGATGGCTCTTATCTGGAAGATCAAGACCATTGGCGTTTTCATGGTATATGTAGAGAAGTCTATATCGAATCGTGTCCAGATGTCTATATTCAAGATTTTGCAGTAATAACAGATTTAGATAAGGATTATAAAAATGCCAAATTGCGTATACGTCCTTTTATTGCCAAGAAAAAAAATGTTGACATATCAAATTGGGTACTTGAAGCTCGATTGTATGCTCAAACGGGGACGCTTGCACATGGTGTAGATATATCTATGCCGGTCGAGACGATCACGTCAGAAAAATATCAGAAGAATTTTGCCTTGGCAAAATATTTGGAGGCTGAGGTAAATGCCCCTTTGCTGTGGTCTGCAGAAACCCCCAATTTATATACTTTGGTCTTGACTTTAAAAGATAACAAGGGAAATACGGTAGAGGCAAGAAGTGCTCGTATCGGTTTTCGCAAAATAGAATTTATAAATAGCGAGTTGCATATAAACGGGAAGCGGGAATACCTGTATGGAGTAAACCGTCATGAACACGATGCTTGGTTAGGAAAAACCGTCCCTTATGAGAGAATGGTGCAGGATGTGACGTTGATGAAGCAGTTCGGATTTAATTCGGTAAGGACATCCCATTATCCTGCCGATCCTGCATTTTATGATCTTTGCGATGAATATGGAATATATGTTATGGATGAGGCAAACGTTGAAACAAGTGGTTGTGATGCAGAACTGTCGAATAACGAAAATTGGCTTTTCCCTCAATTGGAACGTGTTGCCGGAATGGTGAAAAGAGACAAGAATCATCCGTCAATTATATTTTGGTCGTTGGGCAATGAGTCGGGTGTCGGCTACAATAATGCAGCCCGGGCATCGTGGGTTAAAGATTATGATCCTACCCGAATGATTCATTTTGAGGCATATATGCATAATGGCGGTTCCCGACAATACGGATATGGAATCGACTTTATGAAAACAAACCGTCCGGCTGTGAATCCGCCGGAGCCTCCTGCCGTCGATGTCGTGAGTACGATGTACCCTTCGGTCGAAGGTATCATAAAATTGGCGACACAAGAAAATGAAAATCGCCCTGTACTGATGTGTGAATATGCACATGCCAAAGGAAATGCATTGGGCAATCATAAAGAGTATTGGGATGCTGTAAAAAAATATCCTCGTTTGATTGGTGGATATATTTGGGATTGGGTTGATCAAAGTATTATTCAAAAAGATAGTGTAACGGGTAAAGAATATTTTTCATCGATGAATGGCACAAATGGTTTGGTATTTGCCGACAGAAAGGTGAAGCCTGCATTATACGAGTGTAAGAAAATATATCAGCATATCGATTTTGAATATAGTGACGGTGAATTAATTGTCAAAAATGAATATAACTATCTGCCACTTTCTTCTTTTGATTTTTCGTGGAAATTGATGGAGAATGGGAAAATCGTGAAAAAAGGTATTTTGTCAGGAATTGATGCTGCACCGGGAGCCAATTCTACGGTTCGTGTCGATGCAGATTATACCGGTCTCGAAGGAGAGGCTGTGCTGGAGGTGAATGCAACCTTGAAAGACAGCACTTTGTGGGCATCCAAGGGCTTCGAAATAGCGTGGGAACAATTTGTTGTACAAGAGGCTGAAGATGTCTTGATAGATAAGGTAGCAGACGGCGGTAAGTTATCTGTCGAAAAAAAGAAGGATGAGATAAGAATATATAATAAAAATATTGATCTTGTGTTCGATCGGCAAACCGGATTGGTGCAGCATTGGATTGTTGCCGGAAAAGAGTTTTTTAAGAAAGGTCCCCGACTCAATCTTTGGCGTGCCCCGACACACAATGACGGAGGATATAACCCAGAAAAGAAAGAGATATCCCGTCAATGGGTCAATGATGGATTAGATAACCTCGAGCATCGTTTGAAATCTTTCGAACAGAAAAATGCCAATGGTGATTCGATTGTTATTTTTGCTAAATATCGCGCTCAGGAAATAGGAAATAAGGCCTATATCGATTACTCAACGCGATATACGATATATCCTTCCGGCAAAGTATTGATTCATACTGATTTGTTCCCTCAAAAAAGTATTGTAAGTTTTGCTCGTGTAGGATATACAATGACTGTAAACTCAGCATATGATAATTTCTCGTGGTATGGATACGGACCTTTTGATTCTTATAACGACAGGCACAGCGGAGCCCGTTTAGGATTATATAGCGGGACTGTGGATGAGCAGTTTACACATCACGCATATCCACAAGAAAATGGAAATAAATATCGTTGTTCTTGGGCTTCTTTATCTGATAAGGATGGGGTAGGACTTTTGGCAGAAGGTATGCCCTATATTGAATCGAGTGTAATGCATTATTCTCTTGAAAATTTGTCGAAAGCTGTCGATGAGAGCCAGTTGAATCGTATGGATGATATTACCTGGAACATTGATTATAAGACCTATCCGATCGGGAATCGAAGTTGCGGACCTCCACCATTGGAAAAATATGTTCTTTATGCAGAACCGATGTCTTTCAGTTTTATACTTTGTCCTATAATAAAATAGGTGATGCGACGCAAATTCTTATAATTGGGTCGGTTGAACATAGATCGGAGAGGAAGATTTTTATCTTCCTCTCTTTATATTATCGGTTTTTATTTGATTTCTATCGACTGAAAAGAAGATTTATTTTGATGGCTTCCTTATATTGGTAGAATATAGGATACGGCTCAGCAGCGTCGAACTTGAAAACTTTGTTTTCATTTTGCCCTTGCCTTTCACTATATTTGCAACAAATTTCTTATCTGTGTTATGCAGGTTTTCCCAATTGGTGGGAGGGGATAAAGACATAGAATAAATTCATTCGGTAGATAGAGGATTTTGAATATAGGCAAATAAAATATAAGATATGGAAGAAAAAACGAAAAAACCGAAAAGACCCAAAAGAAATGGTACTCGACCGGCTAAGAATAGCGGTAAAAGAATTGGAAAATCCCGTCCGGAGAAAGCAGATAATGCACGTAATCGGATACTGAAATAGGCTTGTAGATACAAGCCTATTTCAGTATCTACTAATTTAGATTCGTATCTATTTTTATAGAAATAAAAAGTAAAATAAAAAATATTGTTTTATTAAATATGAATTTATATGAATTTTAGGATCAAATTAATTTTTTATTATTTAAAATTTAAGTCAGGTCGTTTACTTTTGTATCAGATTAAAAAATATACATGCAAATAAATACAAAAATAATTTATGAAAAACATCCGGAAATTTTTATTGGGAACGTTAGCCTTGTTGGTCTCATGCAGTAAGCCGGGAAGTATAGAAAAAACGCCGGTCGATTATGTAAATCCTTATATGGGAAATATCAGTCATTTATTAGTCCCGACATATCCGACTGTACATTTACCGAATTCGATGTTGAGAGTATATCCGGAACGTTCTGACTATACTGCCGATCAAATTAAGGGATTGCCTTTGATCGTGACAAGCCATCGTGGTAGCAGCGCCTTTAATTTGAGTCCATATCAAGGTGATGAGTCAACTTTAAAACCGGTTATAAATTATACCTATGATAATGAAATCATAAAACCTTATTATTATAGCGTATATCTTGACGAACAGAATACCGATGTAAAATATGCCCCAAGTCATCAATCGGCTCAATATGAGATTTTTTATGAAAATGATTCTCCGACATATTTGATCTTGAATAGTAAAAACGGAGCGATGACAGTAGATGGTAACAAGGTAAGCGGTTATCAGCAACTCGAAAATAATACTCGAGTATATCTTTATCTCGAAACGGAGACTATGCCTGAAGAGGTAGGCGTATTGGAAAATAGCAAATTGAATACTGCGTTGACAACCGTTACCGGAAACAATGCCTGTGTTGTCTTGTACTTCGGAGATAAATCCCAGACACAAAAAATTCGTTATGGAGTCTCTTTTATCAGTGAAGAACAGGCGAAAAAAAATATGGAGCGTGAGCAAAAAGCGTATGATGTGATGGCGTTGGCTGACGCAGGAAAACAATTGTGGAATGACGCATTGGGTAAAATAGAAATACAGAGTCCCGATGAAAATCAAAAAACTATATTTTATACTTCGCTCTATCGTTGCTATGAGCGACCTGTCAATATAAGTGAAGATGGAAAATATTTCAGTGCTTTTGATGGTAAGATTCATGAAGATGGAGGGCAACCTTTCTATACCGACGATTGGATATGGGATACCTATCGGGCAACACATCCTCTGCGAGTATTGATAGATACATTGACCGAGACCAACATAATTCGGTCTTATATATTGATGGCTGAGCAAATGGGTAATAGGTGGATGCCTACTTTCCCAGAGATTACCGGTGATTCGCGACGTATGAATTCTAACCATGCTGTGGCTACTGTAGCCGATGCTTATGCAAAAGGTTTACGTGGATTTGATTTGGAAAAAGCTTATTTGGTATGTAAAAAAGGTATAGAAGAAAAAACATTGGCTCCGTGGAGCGGAAAGCCTGCCGGGTGGTTAGATGATTTTTATAAAAAGAACGGTTATATTCCGGCTTTGGCTCCGGGTGAAAAAGAAACCGTTCCCGAAGTCCATCCTTTTGAAAAGCGTCAACCGATTGCCGTAACTTTAGGAACCAGTTACGACCAGTGGTGTCTCTCGCAAATCGCAGAATATTTAGGAAAAAACGAAGATGCCGAGCATTATTTGAAATGTTCTTATAATTATAGAAATGTTTATAACCCTGAAACACAGTTTTTCCACCCGAAAGATAAAAATGGAAAATTTATAGAACCATTTGATTATCGTTTCTCGGGAGGTCAAGGAGCCCGTGAATATTATGGAGAAAATAATGCGTGGGTATATCGTTGGGATGTTCCGCATAATGTCGGAGATTTGGTCGAAATGATGGGGGGGGCCGATCATTTTATTGAAAATCTCAATCAAACTTTTCGTGAACCGTTGGGACGAGGAAAATATGCTTTTTACGCGCAATTACCCGATCACACAGGCAATGTCGGACAATTTTCCATGGCAAACGAACCAAGTCTTCATATTCCGTATCTATACAATTATGCCGGTCAGCCATGGATGACCCAGAAACGTATTCACACCTTGTTGAAAGAATGGTTCCGTAACGATCTTATGGGAGTACCGGGGGATGAAGACGGTGGTGGTATGTCGGCTTTTGTTGCATTCAGTTCTATGGGCTTTTATCCGGTAACTCCGGGAAGTCCGACTTATAATATCGGTAGTCCGATGTTCCCGTATGTGAAAATATTTTTGAGTAATGGAAATACTTTCGAAATTATTGCAGAGAATTGTAGTGACGAGAATAAATACATTCAGAGTGCGACCTTGAACGGTAAAGAATTGAATCAGCCCTGGTTCAGTCATAGCGATATAGTCAATGGTGCGAAACTTGTACTCAAAATGGGTAATAAAGCAAATAAAACTTGGGGAAGCAACTTGAACAATGTTCCCCCTTCTGCAAAAAAGCCTTTAATGTAATTTGAAATAAAGTAAAATAAAGCCTTAAGTGTATTTTTCTTAAGGCTTTATTTTTTTTGATATATTGTTCTTGCGATTATTTCCTGTTTACAAGTTTGAAATGATTTGCCTTTTGGGTATCCATATTGATTAATTATAATTTAATAGAAATTAATGTCTTAAGTTAATACCGAATTAAGAAGTTTTTTAAGGCTCTCAGCCTATTTTTGTCCTATAATTCAATATCACATGAAAAACATAATATCGATAACCATTACATTGGCCTTATTTATTATTGCAGCCAATAAATCTATGGCACAAAAATATGAAAATAACCGCTATGGATTAGCTTTGGAAAAGAAAGGCAATAATTATGTCTTGAAAGATGCCGCAACAATCGAACGTTTAGGAATATTTGACATAGAGAAAGCTCCGGCTGATATGTTTGTCCCCTATAAACATAAAATGAAAAAGCTCAGACCGGAAGATTTTAAGCGGTGTACGACATTACACTATATATTTAAGGAGTACCCTAATCATAAACTGGTAATTGAGGTTGATTTACCAACCAATAAGACCGAAAAGTTCCCTTATATGATCTGGATTCATGGAGGAGGATGGCATGGTGGAGATTGCCTGGGACATAAAGGTATATCTACTTATTTGGCTTCTCACGGTATTGCTGGTATTCGGGTCTCATATTCTTTCCCGTCCGATGGCTCTGATTTTGATGACTCTTATCAAGATTTGAAAGATGCATTGAAGTTTATTCGTAAACATGCTAAAGAATGGAATCTTGATGAGAAAAATTTCGGATTCGGAGGACATTCTGCCGGAGGACATCTTTCTTCTTATATGGCTATGACAACCAAAGGCACTAAATTGTTGGTTGCATTTAACGGTATATATGATATCGAACATGTCAAACCAGGATTTGTTCCTCAAAAAGATTTTACCTATTTCGGTACGACAGATGCTCAACGGGCAGCAGCTTCTCCGGTAAATAAAGTACCGAAGAATCCTCCTTATGTGATACTTACATATAGTGGAGGTGATTATTTGGTCGATCAAGATCAGATGCCTCGTTTTGAAAAAGCGTTGAAAGATCATAATGCTCAAGTAGAGACTCACTATAAAGATTATTATTCGCATGCCGGGTTTATAGGAGGTTCTGATATTTATGAGGATATGATGATTCACGTGTTGGAAAAAGCGCGGGAGATTTTGCGATAAGTATGGTTGTAAATTAGGAGAGAAACATGATTATCGATTTGAGTGATCTCGGGAGCACAACTTGTAGGGATAATTGATAATTACATTTTTCGATGTGAATGAAAATATATTTTTTGATTATGAGATTATGTATCGGAATAATTTAACAAGAAATTAGTGTAAAAAGCACTTGGATATTTAATCTGATAATAATTGTCGTTTGGTTTGATCCTTTAATCTTTGATATTATAGAGATTATGCAAAAATGGTTTAAACTTCTATTGTTTTTATTTATTGTAGCTTTGCGACCATCCTGTATTTAATGAGATTGATGTTTTAGATTTACGGTATTTTAATAATAATAAGAGAGAGATGCCTTCGGTTTGTCGTTATAGATTTAAAATAAATCGTGATGCTCATGTTACCGAATTGGCTGGCCAGATGAACATTCATGGTTATCTCTCTCAAATAGACGCTGCCGACCGATTTAAAATGACCGAAAATTTAAAAGGTTTCATATTGTTGGAAATAAATGAAGAGAAAGGGAAATCTATTGTTTCATCTATTTGTATGGATAAAGCGGATACAGATCCTATTGCTGGTAAATTACTGGTTAACATGTTGAAGAGTTTGATTAATTAGTCTTTGGCTTTCGGTAAAATTTTCTATAAGGATGACAGGATGATATAGAAGCATCTGTTTTTTCTGAAGTAAATAATGGTAAAACGGGTAATTGTGGCACTATAACTTTTATAGAATTGAGAATAAAAATGAAATATTCGTAAAACTAATTTTTTAGATGATGAGAAAAGAATATATGAAATTTCTGGGGCAGTTTTTGTTGTTTTTGCTTTCGTCAGAAATTGCCGGACAGACGATCCTTTCTCCAGTAGTACGCATTGCTTCTTATAAAGATGATAAAGCATGTGCGATCAGTTATACTTTTGACGATGCAATTAAAGACCAAAGCGAATTGGCTGTCCCTATGCTTGAAGCATTGGGCTTTCGAGGAACTTTTTGGGCGATACCGTCAACCGTCCCAGATACAGAAGAAGACATCATTGAAAATCCTAATAAAAAATGGAGTGGCATTACTTGGAAAAGATTGAAAGAAATGTCGGATAACGGTCATGAAATTTCCAATCATAGTTGGTCGCATAAAAATCTTGTTCAGTTAAAATCTGAGCAAGAGATCCGTGCCGAAATAGAAAAAGCCGATAGTCTGATTGAATTGAAAATAGGAAAGAGACCTCGTACATTCTGTTATCCGTATAATGCATATAACGAGAAAGTCCTTGCTATTGCTATGGAAAATCGAGTGGATACTCGTACTCGTTGTTTGGGATGGGGATATCGTACCACAACCCAGTGGATGAATAAATGGGCTGACGGATTGATTGAAAAGAGAGAGTGGGGGATACCTATGATACATGCTATTATTAAGGGATTCGATGCTTTTCCGTCGGCAGACGTATTGAAAAATCATTGGACATATGTGAAGTCGAAAGAAGATAGTATCTGGGTTGCAACATTCCTTGAGATTGCCAGTTATGTCAAGGAGGTCGAAAATGTTCGGTTGTCTGTGCTTCCTCAAAAAAACGGAGTAATCTGTGAAACGGAAATGGACTTGGATAAAAATTTATTTACCGAACCTCTTACTTTGGTAGTAGAAATAGCCGGAGTAAAATCTGTCAAAGCTACCCAAAACAAAAAGAGACTCCCGGTAAAAATAAGTTCGGATAAAGTTTGTATAGACTTTATGCCCGGCGATGCTCCTGTAAAGATTCATTGGCGGAAATAGTCGTTTAATAGATAATATTTTTATGTTTTTGATATCATGAAAAACAAATTTATCATTTTTTGTTTTTTGAGTTTTTCCTATCTGTTTTGTTTTATGCCGTTTTATGTTGTTCATGGACAAGACGAGAGAGGCTGGAAATCGGATTGGAAGGGTGATCGCTCAGAAGTGAAAGTTATGGAACCCGGTTTGGATGTGTCGGGAGTTGCCATTTATAAAAACAGAATGTTTTTGGATGCTAAAAACCAGGATGTTAAACTTTTCCGAGATTTGTCCGATGAATATCGAAATAAGAAGACTTTATGGATGAGTGTTTCATTGCGTAAAATTTCTGGAAATGGACGTTTTGGGTTGTCGTTGTTAGAAAAAGCAGAGGAAAAGTTATTTGTCGGTTTTTCCGGTCAAGACAATACCCTTTTTCTCGGTACGGAAAAATCTCGTGAAAAGATAGATAATGCAGTTCAGTTGATCTTGAGAATCGATTTTTCAGATATAGGAAGTAAAGCCTATTTATTTGTAGATCCGCCATTGGCCTCGGTTCCTGATGTAGAAGGAGCATCCATGATTTTATCTGGAGATTTTGCTTTTGATCAAATCATGTTTCTGTGTGAAAAAGGAAATATCGGAGAATTTAGTCGTCTTGTTGTTGGCGAACAATTTGCAGAAGTTGTTTTTCCCCGTAAGTCGGACGATAATTTAAGACCTACCGGAAAACAGCCTGTCCTTTCATGGAAAAAAGAAAAAGATGCTTTGTGGATAAATACAAAATCCGGGTTGTTACGTCTGAAACCATATGATTTTGGAGCACTTGCTGTTCAATTGGGAACGGCTGAAACCATCGAATCGGAGAAAAATTATGCGGTTGATCAGGATCCCTTAGGTGCAAAATTTTCGGTAAGAGAAGATAACTCTTACATTTTACTGAAAACAGACCGTTTTAAAGTTGTAATAGAAAAACTTACGGGTCAAATCAGTTTATATGACCGTCAAGGAGAATTGCTGGTTCAGGAGTATCCGGGAGGCGGACGTTCTGAAATCGGGAATGGAGAAAAGATCGCTTGCCGTTTCAAGTTGTCATCGGATGAGGCTCTTTATGGATTAGGTCAATTCCGGGATAATGCCTTGAATTTGAGGGGAAAGAAAAGAGAATTAGTGCAATTTAATACACAAGCAGCTATTCCGGTTGTTTATTCTACAAAAGGGTGGGGGTTATTTTGGAACAATCCATCTCGGACTATCTTTCAAGATAGTGAAACAGGCATGAGTTTTCAGTCTGACGTAGGGGATATGATCAGTTATTATTATTTTGTGGGTGATCGATTAGATGATTTGATTGCATCTTACCGTTCTCTTACGGGTAAAGCACCTATGATTCCTTATTGGTCTTTGGGATATCACCAAAGTCGGAATAAATATGCCACACAACAAGAAGTTATGAGTATTGCGGAGAGAATGCATAAGGAAAATATTCCGATGAGTACGATCTTCGTCGACTATTTTTATTGGCAGAAGTATGGTACGGGCTCTCATCGTTTCGATGAAAATCTTTTTCCAGATGTCCCGGGAATGTTGAAATCTTTGCATAAAGATTATAATACCCGAGTTGTAGTTACTATATGGCCTACATTTCGTCCGGGAATTCCTAATTATGAAGAATTCAAAAACGCAGGATTATTACTTGACGGAGTTAAAGCTTTGGATGGTATTATTTATGATGCTTTTAATCCGAAAGCTGCCGAGATTTATTGGAAACAGGTGAAGCCTTTAGTCGATTTAGGTATTGACGGCTGGTTCTTAGATGGCTGCGAGCCTGATCAAGTGAATTCTTTTTTACCGGCCGTAACACATGATGGAACGGCACTGAAAGTCAGAAATCTTTATCCGCTGGTGCATGCTACAACGTTTTATAACGGATTGTTGAAAGCTCGTCCTAATCAGCGCCCTTATATATTGACCCGCTGTGCATGGGCCTCACAACAAAAAGTCGGTACTGCTGTGTGGTCGGGAGATATACCGACGACTTTTGATGAATTACGGAAGCAAGTAACAGCCGGTTTAAATTTTGTGGCGTGTGGTATTCCTTATTGGACTACCGATATCGGCGGTTATTCGGGAGGAGATCCTTCGGATGAAAATTATCGCGAAGTGTTTACTCGATGGTTTCAATATGGTACTTTTTGTCCAGTATTCAGGGCTCATGGAAGACGTTATCCGGGAGATACAAAAGCTCCGAACGAATTGTGGGCGTATGGAACTGAAGCTCAGAAAATATGTACAGATTTTATTAATCTACGCTATGCGTTATTCCCTTATATTTATACATTGACTGCAAAGGTGACTCGGGAGCATTATACTCCGATGCGTTTATTGGCTTTTGATTTTCCTGAAGATAAAAAAGTCTTGGATTGTAAAGACCAATTTATGTATGGGCCCTCTTTTTTGGTTTGTCCGCTTTTGAATCCTGGAGAACGTTCTCGTCAGGTATATCTTCCGGCAACGACAAGGTGGGTCGATTTTTGGTCGGGAGATATTTTTGAGGGTGGACAAACAATTATTGCTAAAGCTCCAATAGAACGTATTCCTATATATGTACCATCCGGATCGATTATTCCGATGCATATATCACTATTAAAAGATCCTGCTTCTAATGCCCCAATTGAAGTTCGTATATATCAAGGGGCAAATGGACAGTTTGAATTGTATGAGGATGACGGTGAAACATTTGACTGTGAGCGAGGAGAATATAGTTTAATACCTTTTGTTTGGAATGAGAAAGAACAGAGTTTGACTATTGGAAAGCGGCAAGGAGCATATAAAGGTATGTCAAAAGAAAGAGAGTTTCGCATTATTCGAGTCTCTCCGGAGAAAGGGATAGGCATGCAGCAAGATTCTCCTGATAAAATCGTTAAATATACTGGAGAAAAAATAATCGTTAAATTGTAAAACAAATATTATTGTTTTTTGTCTCTATGAGATAAAATCTGGTTTTTTAGCAATATTTGTGGAAGTTTTCAAATAAAGAGCGAGGGAGAATTCTTAGAATTCTCCCTCGCTCTTGTTATGATTTATAAGTTAATGAAATTGTGTTAGGATCAAACAAAATCAATACGCAAAAATCGGATAAGATTTCATGGTTTGATTTACCTTTTCACGAACAGCTTTGATAACATTTCCATCTTCAGGATGGGCCAATACCGTATCGATCATTTCTACGATTTCGAGCATCAGGTCTTCTTTTGCTCCACGTGTCGTGATTGCCGGAGTTCCTATACGGATACCAGATGTCTGGAACGGAGAACGACTGTCGAACGGAACCATATTTTTGTTGACCGTAATATCTGCTTCAACCAAAACTTTTTCGGCAACTTTACCCGTCAATTCAGGAAATTTTGTACGAAGGTCGATCAACATACAGTGATTGTCCGTACCGTTTGAAATGATTTTGTATCCTTTATCCATAAATGCTTGGGCCATAACGGCTGCATTTTTCTTGACTTGGGTTTGGTATGTTTTGTATTCGGGTTGCAATGCTTCACCGAACGAAACGGCTTTAGCGGCAATGACATGTTCCAACGGACCGCCTTGGACTCCGGGGAACACGGCTGAGTCGAGCAATGCCGACATTTTTTTGATTTCTCCTTTGGGTGTCGTTTTTCCCCAAGGATTGTCGAAATCTTTTCCCAATAAAATAATTACTCCACGAGGGCCACGTAAAGTTTAGTGTGTCGTTGATGTTACTATATGAGCATATTTTAGTGGGTTATTTAATAATCCGGCAGCAATCAGTCCGGCAGGATGAGCCATATCGATCATAAGAATAGCACCTATTTCGTCAGCGATTTTACGCATACGGGCATAATCCCATTCACGTGAGTAGGCCGAAGCTCCACCGATGATCAATTTCGGACGTTCGCGAAGGGCGACTTCTTCCATCATATCATAATCAACATATCCGGTATCTTCTTTTACCCCGTATTCCAACGGTTGGAACATCAGTCCCGAGAAGTTGACGGGCGACCCGTGAGAAAGGTGGCCTCCGTGAGACAGATTTAATCCGAGAAATTTGTCTCCGGGATTCAGTACGGCCATGAAGACAGCCATATTGGCTTGAGCTCCGGAATGTGGTTGCACATTTGCCCATTCTGCTCCGAAAATTTCTTTGATTCGTTCTATGGCAATTTGTTCGCTTTGGTCAATTACTTCGCATCCGCCATAGTATCTTTTCCCGGGATAGCCTTCTGCGTATTTGTTAGTTAGACAAGATCCCATAGCTTGCATTACTTGGTCGCTTACAAAGTTTTCCGAAGCGATAAGCTCGATTCCTTTTAATTGTCTTTGATGTTCTTTTTCGATGATGTCGAAAATAGCATTGTCTCTTTTCATTGTTGTGCTTGATATAAGATGTTTTTTATTTTTCGATTTGCAAATATACTGCTTTTTAATGGTTCTTATAAAATAATACCGACCGAAAAACTGAGAAGATTAATTCCCCGTTTCAAGTATATACTTCCTTCAGAAATATTTGTTCCGTCTTTATAAAAAGTATATGTCGTTGGGCGGGTGAGATTGGTGATTCCGAATTCATATCTGAAATCGATAAAAAAACGAGAAATTGAGGTTCCTAATCCTAAAACAAAGTTTGCTGTCAAAGGACGGATTCGTTCGTCCATGATAAGTTCATACGGTTCCGTTACCGAGATCTCACTCTTTTTTTTGTACAGATATTTTAATTTGGGCCCCCCGAAAAATGATAGTTCGTATGGACTCTGTTTGATGAAGTTATATCCATATAATAAAGGTATATCTAAAGAATAGATTTTGTTGCCAATCGTAATATCATTGATCGAGATATTAGGCTCGGAAGTAATGACAGTCCCCGGTCTTGGGCTCATTCGATAACGCATATAATAGGTCTCAGCTTCGAGTTGGAGATAATGTCGATTAAAATTGATCCGGCTGAACAACGAGATGAGAATTCCCATTTTTGAGTTTGAAGACGGATCTTCTATCTTTATTCCGTTAATTTGGCTTTCGCGCATATCGACAAAAGGGGCGTTGACTCCGGCACGGATACCCCAACTGAAAAGATCTTTTTTCAATGTATCGGATTGTGCCGACACGGTGCCGGTAATAAATAGGTATGTACAAAATAAAAATAGGATTTTTGATCTCATTTTTTCTTTTTCTTTTTTTGTACCGACCAGCCGAATTTTCCTATCTCTTTCCCGAGTCCGTAATAGTGCCCGTGTGAATAGACTAATAATCGTGCTTTCTCAAGATCGAAAGCCCCGGTATCGGGATTGATATATTCTTCATCGGCAATCACATTGACAACATCGGATATAAACATATCGTGAGACCCTAAATGAATGATATCCTTAACTTTACATTCGATGCACAATGGGGATTCTTCGATATAGGGCGCTGCTACTTTTTTTGACGGGATAGGTGTGAGTCGGCTTTCTGTAAATTTGTCATAATCTTTTCCCGAACGGACACCGCACCAATCTGTTGCTTTGGCCATATCTTCAGTAGTCAGATTGATGACAAACTCTTTGTTTTCTTTTAATATAGAATAGGAGTGACGTTCGGGACGTACGGAAATGTAACACATGGGCGGATTGGTGCAAATCGTTCCCACCCAACAAACTGTAAATAAGTTATATTGTTCGGGTGAATTTCCGCAACTGACCAATACTGCCGGCAATGGATAAATCATTGTCCCCGGTTTCCAATTCTGTTTTACCCTGTTTGTCATCAACGAATTTCTATGTCTTTCTGAGAAATGGCCCGTTCGCAATACTTGCATTTTACCGTTATGGTTTCTTTGTCGATTACCCGAAAGACAGTATTCATCGGTTCGTTATTGGTAATGCATTTGGGATTATTGCAATGAATAATGCCGATCAACTCATCCGGTAAGGTGACGACTCTTTTTTCGATAACCTGATAATCTTTGATAATATTGATTTTGGCATTGGGGGCAATTAATGCGATTTTGTTGATCTCATCTTCTTTAAAAAAGGTATCGGCGATTTTTATAATTCCTTTATGCCCTATTTTTTTGCTTATCAGATTGTTACCGATAGTAATGCTTTTGTTGATATGTTCCAGCCCAAGAAGCGATACAACTTTAAATAATTGATTCGACGGAATATGGTCGATAACAGTTCCGTTCTCTAATGCCGCTACTTCAAGCTCTTTTTTATGTACTGCCATGGTTTATCGTTTTTTGCTTAAGAATTTAAATTTCAATACCTAAAACTTTGCATATGATTGCTTGTCGGGCGTATAGTCCGTTCTTTGCCTGTTCAAAATAGTATGCTTTGGGGTTATCGTCCACGTCGTATGCGATTTCGTTTACTCGAGGAAGCGGATGCAGTATCCGTAAGTTCGGCTTGCTGTTTTCCAGCATTTGGTTGTGCAGGGTGTATATGTTTTTTACTTTCTCGTACTCCATTAAATCGGTAAAACGTTCTCGTTGTACACGGGTCATGTATAGAATATCGGCTTGATTTATAACATCTTCCGTGAAGTCCTGGTGTTCTTGATAAGGAATACCCAGTTTGTTACAGTATATTTTATATTCCTCGGGCATTTTTAGTTCTTCCGGGGCGACAAAATGAAATGTCGGTTTGAAATGAGACATGGCCATAAGAAGAGAATGCACGGTTCTCCCATATTTCAAGTCTCCTACCATGGTAATATTGAGGCCCTCTAATTTCCCTTGTGTTTTATATATGGAATAGAGGTCGAGCATTGTTTGAGAGGGGTGTTGATTGGCTCCGTCTCCAGCGTTAATAATGGGTATCGAAGAAACTTCGGATGCATATCGTGCAGCCCCGTCCAAATAGTGGCGCATGATGATGAGGTCTACATAGTTGCTGACCATCATGATGGTGTCTTTGAGAGTTTCACCTTTGGTCGAACTTGTTGTCGATGCGTCGGAGAACCCGATAACCCGTCCTCCTAATCGGTTGACTGCTGTCTCGAAACTAAGGCGGGTACGAGTCGAAGGCTCAAAAAATAAAGTTGCAATAACTTTTCCCTCCAAAACTTTCCTGTTCGGATTTTCTTCAAACTTTTTGGCTTGCTCCAACAAGTCCAGAATCTCTTCTTTTGAGTAGTCGGTGATAGATACTAAACTCTCGCTTCTCATATTGTGGTATGTTTTTAAGAATATAGATTATATAATAAATAGACCGCTTTGGCATAAAAAGTCAAATCGGTCTATCTATAATTCCTGATCGAATATTTATATTTCTTACACTTTTGTAAGTGTATGAAATCGAAATGTTTATATTTCTTTGCGTTTTGTCTCATCTACACTACAAAAATATAAAAAAAAAGTCTATATCAAAGCTTTTCTGCTTAAATTTTCTTGTTCTCTGTCCTATTCAATTTATAAATGAAATATTTATATTACCTTTGACCCGGAATATATGAGAATCTGATGATTCATCGATCTGTGCTTGATACGGATATATTTTGAGATATTGCTAAAAGAATATGTTTCGAAACAAAATTTGAAATGCCAGAATCACCTAAAAAAAAATCAGGATCTGTTTCCCGGACTATAATTAAATGTCTTTGGGTACTTTTTTGTGTGGGAGTACTCTCTTTGACGCTTTTGTTCTTTTTTATAGCAAAAGGGTTTATTGGTTATATGCCGCCTATTGAAGAGTTGCAAAATCCGAAAGATAAATTTGCTTCTGAAATCTATTCGTCCGATATGGAGGTAATCGGGCGTTATTATCAAAGTAAAGGGAATCGGGTATATGTCGAATATAGCGAGATTTCTCCTTACTTGGTTAATGCGCTCATCGCGACAGAAGATGCACGCTTTATGGATCATTCGGGTATCGACGTAAAAGCTTTGGCGAGGGCGGTAATTAAAAGAGGATTGTTTTTTCAGAAAAGTGCAGGCGGGGGAAGTACGATTTCTCAACAATTGGCTAAACAATTATTTTCACCCAGTGCCGAAAGCATCATGGAACGGCTTTTTCAAAAGCCGATAGAATGGGTAATTGCTGTCCAATTGGAACGTTTTTACACCAAAGAGGAAATCGTGAATATGTATTTGAATAAATTCGATTTTCTTTATAATGCTGTCGGTATTCAGTCGGCAGCACAGATTTATTTTAATACGACTCCCGATAAATTAACGATAGAAGAGGCTGCCACATTGATAGGAATGTGTAAGAACCCCTCATATTTCAATCCGGTTCGTCATTCTGAAAGAACACGTGGCCGTCGCAATACGGTTTTGGAGCAGATGTATAAATCGGATTATATCACTCGGGAAGAAAGAGATTCTTTGCAAGCCTTACCGTTGAAACTTCATTTCAACCGTGTCGATCATAAAGAGGGGTTAGCTCCTTATTTTCGGGAACATTTGCGCTTGATGATGACGGCAAAAAAACCGAATAGACGTGATTACCGGGGCTGGCAGCAGCAAAAATTCATTGATGATTCGATCGCGTGGGAAAATAATCCTCTTTTCGGATGGTGTGAGAAAAACCGGAAAGCCGATGGCTCAAAATATAATATCTATACCGATGGGTTAAAAATATATACTTCATTGGACTCTCGAATGCAGAGATATGCCGAAGAGGCTGTTGAGGAACACATCGGAGGTTTTTTGCAACCTCGGTTTTTTAAGGAGAAGAAAGGTCGTAGTTATGCACCATTTGCGAGAAACTTGTCTAAATCGGATATCGAAACTATTCTTGATAAAGCAATGAAGCAGAGTGATCGGTATCGGTATATGTCGAATGCCGGAGCCTCGGAAAGAGAGATTGAGAAAGCGTTCAATACTCCGGTCGATATGCAGGTTTTCTCTTGGGATGGGATGATCGATACGACGATGACGCCTATGGACTCTATTCGGTATAGCAAGTCGTTCCTTCGTACCGGATTTATGGTGATGGATTCAAAAACGGGTTATGTCAAAGCTTATGTGGGTGGAATCGATTTCCGTAATTTTCAATATGATATGGTTTCCGATGGAAGACGGCAAGTCGGGTCTACCATAAAACCTTTTTTATACACATTGGCTATGGAAGAAGGTTTCAGCCCTTGTGATAAGGCTCCGAATGTACAACCTCATATTCATGATCCGGCAACCGGTAAAGTTTGGTCTCCGCGAAACTCTTCTAAAGCCCGTATCGGAGAAGATGTTACTTTACGATGGGGATTGGCAAACTCCAATAACTGGATATCTGCCTATTTGATGGAACGGTTATCTCCGGCATCGTTAGTTCGTTTGATGCACTCTTTTGGTATCCGTAATTATATCGATCCGGTTATTTCTCTCTGTTTGGGGCCGGCAGAAGTATCTGTCGAAGAAATGGTAACCGCCTATACCGCTTTTTCCAATAAAGGTATTCGGGTCGATCCGTTGTATGTAACTCGCATCGAAGATAACTTTGGAAATGTCATTTCCGAATTTACGCCCAGAATGACAGAGGTCTTCAGTGAAGAGGCCTATTATAAAATATTGCCAATGCTTAGAGACGTGATAGATCATGGTACGGGAGGCCGTATTCGTTATCGTCATCAGATTGTGGCGCCTATGGGCGGAAAAACAGGAACCACCAATAATAATTCGGATGGATGGTTTATGGGCTTCACTCCGAGTTTGGCTGCCGGAGTCTGGGTCGGCGGAGAAGAACGTTCGATACACTTTGACAGTATGGCCGATGGGCAAGGAGCTACAATGGCATTGCCTATCTATGGTATATTTATGAAAAAAGTTTATGCCGATAAGTCTTTAGGTTATTCAGAAACCGAAGATTTTGTGATTCCCGAGCAATATCGAGATCCGTGTGCAACGAGTTCTGAATCTTATCTTGAGGAGGAATTTTCTTCAGAGCCAACAGAGGCAATAGAGGGTATTTTCGATTGATAAGACTTTAATTTATAAGTGGATGTGCTCTATCTTTTTTTGTAAAAAAGATATTGGGTTCAATTCTCTTCGATGTTTGGAAGGAAATAATCGCTTTTTTATATTGTTTTGCGGGACAGAATCTTGATTCTGTCCCGTTTTTATGTAAAGTCGAGGCTCTTTTCTATATCTCTATAATTTTGTCCTCGTAAAATTTACCCTTTCAAGTCTATTACTTCCTCTTTTTATAATTATAAGGTTGATTATGTGCGTATATATGTGTATATAAAAAAACTATTAATAGAGGTATCTTTGTTTTTCTTGATATTGAATAAATCTGATAAGAAAGATGTACGCTTTTATAGGAATACCATACCTGATTTTTAATCTATGTTTGGGATGATAATATAAGAAAAGCGGCTGCCTTATTTACTACAAGACAGCCGCTTTTTCAGAATTAATTAATGCTTTCTATTTTGTTTTTAGATTTTTGTAATAGTTACAGCTCTATCAAGTGCGTATGCATCGAATTGATTTAAAGGTTGATCACTTGTTTTC
Source organism: uncultured Bacteroidales bacterium (assembly GCA_949297285.1). Classification (GTDB taxonomy): domain Bacteria; phylum Bacteroidota; class Bacteroidia; order Bacteroidales; family Coprobacteraceae; genus Coprobacter. Next base: position 2,751 of record CASFRL010000107.1, on the reverse strand, counting down.
TTAATCAATTGATCTTTATCAACGCCTAAACTTATCAACGTATTGATCACCGCATCTGCACGTTTTTCTCTTAAAGCAGAATTGTATTCCGGTGTTCCGGTTTTATTGTCGGCATATCCGCATACTTCATATTTGCTGTCAGTATTCTTTTTCATCTCTTTAGCAAGAGCTCTCAGCAAGATCATATCTTTTCCTTTGATCGAATAAGAATCGGCAGTATAGTAGATGATGAGTTGCGGTTTTACCGGTTCTTTTACAATCTCCTTGACTGGAGTTGTTTGTGATTTAGCATTTTTCAAAGCTTCTTTTAAGTCTGTATTTTCCGATTGCAACCGGTTTGCTTTGTTGTTTGCTGCATCGTATCTTGCTTTCCATTCATCAGCGGCTTTGGTATCTTTGATATACTTCGGCTGATAAGGAGTGAATTTACGAGTTTTGAATCGATAGGTTGCACTTACCCCAATAGAAAACAATCCATCACCTCTTGTTCCGCCTTCTGAATCAAAGTCATTACCGACCCATGCTCCTTTTAAATCTAAGTTGATGTCCCATGCCTCGCTTACCCGGAATTTGTTGACAAATGCAAATTGTACGGCTTGACTGTAATTACTTCCTTTGGAGTCGGCTATAAATCCGGCACCTCCTGTAATTATCGGGCTATATATTCGGTTTTCTTTATATTTAAAGAACAGATTCGCTATATTTACCATTAAATCGGCATGAGGCATGAATGAAAACCATTTTTGTTTATAGAATCCGTTGGCAAGCATATCTGCGTTTTGTACATAAGGGCCGTTTGCCCGGGGAGTTGCCCCTTTTAATTGCATTCCGTCCAATCCTAATTGAACACCGATCCATGGAGTTATCCATTTTCCGGCAGCAACGGTAAATCCGGGAGCAATTCGTTTCCCGAAATCTAATTTGTTGTCATTTTGACCGAAATAGCTACTTGCATTAACTCCGAATTTTAAAGACCAGTTATCGTGAAATTTAGTTACGACAAAACTGTTGTTTGTCATAGCAGAATCTTTGGGAGTGTCTTGAGCATTGATGCTGAAAGAGAATAATGCTAAGAGTGATAATAATACAATCTTTTTCATAATGTTATGTTCTTTATATAGCTGATAGGGATCAGCATTAAATTCCACCTAAATATGGCTCAAAGGTAGTATAAATTTAAAAAATGTCAATATTTTTCGTAAATAAATTATCGATATAGTGTTAAATTGTTTGTGTTTTGATAGAAAAATATCTATTCTGTAAGCAATGAATTGATAGTTCCTTTCCTAAAAAGAATATAATAAACTGATAATTATAGGGACGGAAATGTCGACAAAAATTCCGTGGAATATAGAAATGACGATGAATTGTTCTCCGCAACTTTTTGCAATGAGAGGTAATGTCGTATCGATAGAAGTTGCTCCGGCAGCCGCAATAGGGGCGAGTTTTCCACAGTAACGAGCTAAAATAGGAATAAAAAGGAGTGCCGTTATTTCACGGGACATGTTACTGATAAGAGCCATCATACCTATCTCATCCCCGGCTAATTGGGTTAAAAAAATAGCCGATAAGCTGTAATAACCGAACCCCGATCCTATTGCGACAGTCTCTTTGAGCGAAATATCAAATAATGGAGAAATAAATATAGTAATAAGAATCGATCCGAAAATAGTTGCTAAAGGGATTAAAATGATTTTTATTTTATACTTTTTAATAGGGGCATATAAGCTTTTTATGTCTCCGCCTATTCCCATGCCCACAAAAAACATCATTATTGGCAATATGTAATTGCTGTATTCCTGTGTTAAAAACACTTCAGGTATACATTGGTAATATGCCAGTAAAATTCCTGTAATGAAGCAACATAGAATAATGAAACTGCTTTTCATTTGTCGGATTGTCTTTTAAACAGAAACTTATAAAGTGGGATAGACAACAGTACACTTCCGACCGTTGCAGCAACACCTATTATTATGGCCGTTGTTCCAAAACGGTCGAGACTTTGTATAATGTGCTTATTGTTTCCGATCGAAAGTCCCATGCTGAATAGAAGAAGGAAAATAATCCATACATTCAGTTTCTCGATAACTTTAAATAGTTTTTTGTGTTGTTTAAAAAAATAACCGATGATTATTCCGGCTACCATAAAGCCCATGACATTGAACATCGCAGATAAATTATTTGAGCATATCGTTTTTAATGTTGATTCTATTCGCTAATTTGACGTATTCTTTGGTAGTTAAAAATTTGCTGATAGCCTGAACATGATTCATATGATGTAAATCTGTACCTAAAAAATCGACATAGCCTTGTTCTGCAAGCCAATAGGCTACCTCTTTTACCTCTTTTCCATAGTACCCTGAAAAGGACAAAAGATTTACTTGAAATTCGCAACCGTTACTATGCAATGTCGTGTATATATTCTTTTGCCTGTGGTAATAGGCATACCTTTCTGGGTGTGCAAGAATGGGTTTGAATCCTTTTAACTGCAATTGGAAGAGTAACTCATCTAAATTCCAGAATGCCTGAATAAATGAGTTCTCGACCAATAAATAGTTATTCGGGAGAGGTATTAATTGGCCGGATTCAAATATATGCATAAAATGATCATCAATTCGATATTCTGCTGAATATTGAATTTCTTGATCGATTCCTTTTGCTGTAAGAGCATCTTTCAACGAGTTCCAAGACCTTTTTATGGTTTCGGGAGTGTTTTCGAAAGTCTCTTCGGCGATATGTGGAGTTGCTATG
>CASFRL010000106.1 GCA_949297285.1 uncultured Bacteroidales bacterium | reverse complement strand
GCCCCGCTTGTCCGTCGCGATCCCCACGACGAGGGAAGAGTCCCTTTCATCGTATAACGCCACATTGGCTCCCTCCAACGGCTTGGATTCCGCATCCAAGACGATTCCGGACAGCACGATCCCCTTTTGGGCGAAAACGGGAAGGATGAAGAAGAGAAGAGAAATCAATAACAAATATTTTCTTTTCATGGCAAACAGATATCAATTGTTAAACTCACAATATTCCAAGATAGCCTCCTCAAAAGAGAGATCATTTTGGCGGGATTTCACGCACCGATTCGGCAACGCTTCCAAACCGGATAACTCAAAATCCCGAGGACAATTATTCCAACATAAAGGGAGATATTTACAATGCGCACATTCTTTATTCTCAAAAGGACGATAACCAAAATAGCGCTTCTCAAAATCCGGTATACTCCAGTTAATCTCACCATTCGGTTTGATCCTTCCGTAAGCGTCCTTGGAATAATCATCCTTGGCCGTACATTTATAAATTCCACCATCAGGTGCTATCGTATTATAATATTTCCGATTTGCATAACACCTCACATAATTCATATTCAAGAAGGTCGAACTAGAAATCCTAAAACCCAATCGCTTTGCTTCTTGGACAAACTGTATATTCTTCAATCGATTTTCTTCCGAGGTCTTAACTTGCCAAACCTTTCGTAAAAGCAGATAGATCCGATTCTTATATCTCTCATCCACACGCTTATTAATTTGGTTCAACAAAAGATCTGGATCGAAATTCTTATCATCATAATTGATTCGCAAAGTCACATGAGCATCCTCTAAAATCTCACAAATCAGATTAACACGCTTCAAAATTTCATCAAACGACGACTTATGGGGGGCGACACGTGTTTGATCATGATATTCCCGTAGCCCATCCAACGTGATTTGGCAACCGACCATATTCAAAGGCTTCATCCGCTCCAGAATTTTCCGGTTGAATAAATAGCCATTTGTTGTCATTCCTGTGCTAAATGGGATACTCCATTGCTCACAAATTTCTTTGGTATAAGAGGCAATCGGCTCTATCACTTTTTCAAAGCCCAACAACGGCTCTCCTCCAAACCACTCGAGGCTCAGCGATTCGATTCGCTCCTTCTCTACCATATATTGAATATGCCGTTTCACAGAATCGACGACTTCAGAGGTCATATACTCCTTATTATGGTGCTGAACGCAATACCAACAATGAAAATTGCAAGCGAAGGTCGGAAGGATAGTTAGTTTATAATGCTTACTCTCTACAACCTCTTGATTTTTCCGATAAAGATAAGACAACTCATCTTCTTGATCATCCACGACAAATCGTCCTTTCAAAAGAACGGACTTAAAATGAGGAAGACGTTCCAAGCGTTCATCGGGATAGGATAATGTTTCGCATAAAAGAGATTTATATTCTCTCTTCAACTTAAAGAAACTAAAAGTTGAAGAATTAAAGCAATACAAACGATCTTCTTTTTCTACAATAATATTATAATTGCTTTCTTTCATTTCTTCTTTTTTAGCTAAGCGCTGGAGTGCATTAAAGAATGTACTCCAGCAACTAATTTAAAAATTAACATTCATCATTTGCGCATCCATTTCCAGCCGACACGCAACTTTTGTTTTTGCAGTCACCTCCAGATCCTTCATATCCGCCAAGTACACTACTCAATTCATGCAATTCCAATTGCTCAACTTCTAGCAGAAACAATTCTTCTTGTTTTTTCATTAAGTTCTTGTCCATAGAAAATAATGTTAAAAAGTTTCGCCTACTCATAAGCTTTTCGGCATCCGCTATAATATTGGCCAATAAAATCAGTAGTAATTTTCACGATGGGATGAAAACCTGCTCAAGATTTCATTCCATCATCATTCTCACAATCTCGAAACGCCTAAATGAATTTGTAGATTCTATCTTGTTTCTTCCACCCAAATCCATTCTCCCGTTTCCGGGTCAATCGCCCAATAGCCTCCTCTTAAAAAAGCCATTTCCTCGTCTTTTAATACCTCAAAATCTTCCATTGCTTTTCTGTTTTTAATTTGTTTCTATTGACGCTCCAAATATATACTCAAAAATCCGAAGTCCACCTAACAAAATCCTAACGTTTTTGCGCCCAAATTGTTATTTAAACGTAAACTCGTTATATTTGCCGCCAAATTAATTAAGGTATGAAACGGGAGATCGGAATCGTTTTGTTCGCTTTGCTGGCCCTGCTTTTTACGCAAGGCTACGAATTGGCCTATCGCTATCATCAGGAAGACGAGGGCTTGAAGGAGCAGATGAAAGAGGCTTTCCAAACCGCTATCCG
>CASFRL010000105.1 GCA_949297285.1 uncultured Bacteroidales bacterium | reverse complement strand
GGTCATCGATGATGATGATAAAGTACCTCTTTCCTACCCGAACTATCCCCGCTTGATGTACGGGTTCGGAGGAGAATTCCGTTACAAACAATTTACCTTAGGCGTATTGTTTAAAGGAACCGGTAATACCGATTACTATTTTGTCAATACTAAAACAAATGGTGAAGGATATGTACCTTTCTATAACGGAGCAACCGGGAATGTCCTCTCTATTGTTGCCAATCAAAAGAACAGATGGACTCCGGCCTCTTATTCGGGAGATCCTTCGACAGAAAACCCGAATGCGCTCTTTCCACGTCTCAGCTATGGAAAAAATGAAAACAATACTCAACTTTCTACATTCTGGAAATCGAATGCCCGTTACCTCAGATTACAAGAAATCAATTTGAACTATAATTTGACAGCAGGTAAAGTATTGAAAGCATTAGGAGTAAAATCCTTAGATTTGCAATTTGTGATATCAAATCTGTGTGTATGGAGTCCGATGAAATTGTGGGATCCTGAACAAGCCGAAGACAATGGTGGAGCATACCCCATACCTACTCAATACGCATTCCAGATGTATGTTAACTTCTAAAAAAACTGTTCGAAAAAATTTAAATTATTATGAATAATATAAAAAAGATAGTCTGGCTTATCGTAACATTACCGATTATCGGAATAATCAGTTCATGTGACGACTTCCTTGACGTCGATCACTACTTTGACGATACGTTGAAATATGACTCAGTATTTGCATCCAAAAAGAATCTGGAAAAATACTTGTGGGGAGCTGCCGGAGAACTTCCTGACGAAAGCGCCATTTTCGGAGACGACGTAGTTCCCGGAATCACGGCTTCTGACGAAATCTTCACCCTCATGGACGACAATCTTTTTCATGGAAAAGCACTGACTTTAGGTAAAGTAACACCTTCGAACCTGTACAGCATGAACTCTTGGACTCCGGCTTATAAAGTAATCCGGAAAGCCAATATGATTCTTGCCCGCATCAATGAGTGTAAAGACCTTACTGCCTTACAACGAGCCGAGTTAATCGGATACACCCATTTTCTCAGAGGATATGCCTACTATTTCATTCTGATGAATCACGGCCCGGCCGTTATTGTCGGTGATGAAATATTTGACAATAATCAAAGTGCAGAATACTACGAACGCCAACGCAACACATTCGACGAAACCGTAGATTACATCTGCTCAGAACTTGAACTGGCCGCTCAAAATATTCCGGAAGATGTAGCCATCTTGAATTTCGGACGGCCAACCAAAGGAGCTGCATACGCCATAATTGCACGGGTTCGCTTGCACGCCGCCAGTCCCGCCTTCAACGGAGGAGCAGCTGCCTATCGTTATTTCGGAAACTGGAAACGCAAATCGGACGGTGTTTACTATGTATCACAAACATACGACGAACAAAAATGGGCATTGGCTGCTGCGGCTGCTAAACGTGTCATGGACATGAACCGCTACGCTTTACATACGGCTGAAAAAGTTACGGACCAACAAGGTGACCAAACAGCTATCACCCCCGATCTACCGGCAAATGTTCCGACTGCCGATTTTCCTAATGGAGCAGGTAATATTGACCCGTTGAAATCATATACCGATATGTTTAACGGGACAACTTATCCCATAGAAAATAAAGAATTGATCTGGGGTAAATATTCTGATGCGGTAAGAGAATATACCCGCCAGTCGTTTCCCATTTACATGGGAGGATACAACGCCATGTGTCTGACCCAGAAAGTTGTTGATGCCTATTTGATGCAAGACGGGAAAACCATCGACGAAGCTCTGGCTACGGGAGAATACAGCGAAACGGGGAACTCCAGAGTATTGAAATATTTCTCCGGATATCGTCTGTTAAGAGGGACATACAATATGTATGTAAATCGGGAAATGCGTTTTTATGCTTGTGTCGGATTCAATGGATGTTATTGGCCGGGAACCTCTTGTACCAACTTGAATGTCAGCCAACAAACGGTATATTACTATAAGGGAGGAAATGCCGGACCTGAAACAGCCGGATCTTCAAATGAAGTAAGAAACAAATGTATTACCGGATATGTATTGAAAAAATACATTAATCCCGAAGACAACTGGTACAACGGAGACGGTTCGACACGTGTCAATAAGGTATTCCCAATCATCCGGTATGCAGAAATTTTGCTCTCATATGCTGAAGCCATCAATCACTTGCAAAGTTCACATACTGTAACTTTGCCAAGCGGACAAACCTATACCCTTTCAAGAAGCTCGAATCTGGAAGAGATGCTGTTCGCTTTCAATCAAGTGCGTTATCGTTCGGGACTTCCCGGATTAAGACCGGAACAATACGCTTCGGAAGAAGCCATGGATGAACAGATAAAACGGGAACGGTTTGTTGAATTCTTGTGTGAAGGACGTCGTTTTTACGATATCCGCCGATGGGGAACCTATGAAGAAGAAGAAAACGTACCAATAACGGGAATGAATGTCAATGCTACTATTGACGGCGGCTATTATACCCGTACCATCATGGACCATGCCGATTACAGAAACCGTGTTGTCGATAAGAAAACGGTATTTTTACCTTTGGAACGGAACGAAATACTAAAATCACGGTTATTGGATCAAAACCCGGGATGGTAATCCTAAATAATAAATAACAGAAACAAGATCATTTATTATGAAAAATATATTAAATACAACTCTTGCATTACTGTTTCTTATTGGAATGACAGGATGCGATGAAAATGCACAGTTCGAAGGGGAATTGTATAAAAAAGTCATTTACCTGCTAAGTGATGACAATATGGCCTTTCAATCTGTACACGAATTAGGGCAAGAGAGTACCGGATATATCAGCGTTTGCTGCGGAGGTACCGAACATATACAACAAGATGTTGTCATAGAATTAGAACCCGACGATGAAATTTTGGCACAATACAATAAGATAAATTTCGATATTGAAGAATCAAAATTTGCTAAAGAGTTAGATCCCAGCAAATACAACATTCCGACATATCAAACCGTATTGAAAGCCAACGGAGAAGACAACTATGCACTTTTACCCATAACGGTCAATCCGGACGGTCTGAGTCCTGACTCTATTTATATGATTCCATTGCGGATAAAAAGCATATCAAACTATGAAGTCAATCCCGATAAGCAACAGGTTTTGTATCAGGTTATTATTAAAAACCAATATGCGACCATGGAATCGACAACCTATTACCAGACATCCGGTACGGAAATCAGGCATACGACTATCGGAGACCAGGCCAACGGATCGAATGTGACACGTATTTTTGCCCCGATAAGCAAGAACCAAGTGCGGATATTTGCCGGGACTCATACCTACACACCGACAACCGTGACCAAAGAAGATATCGATAAATATGGTATGATTCTTACCATCAACGATGACAACTCGATCACGATAACTCCTTATGGCAGCATAGAGATGGAGATGATCGGAGGTGCTGAAGAGAACTATTTGTCCATAGACAAAAAAGGCAGATATGTATTTAATCTCCACTACAAATACAAAGGGGAGATGACCGTATCCGAGGGAGATAACAAT
>CASFRL010000104.1 GCA_949297285.1 uncultured Bacteroidales bacterium | reverse complement strand
AGAGGTATATTTATATGCCGAACATAAATTACAACATTCTTTATATTTGCCGTCGCAGACAATTCCGGAACCTTGTTCATCGGCTCCGTTACAAAGTTTGTTATATTCGGGAAGACATTTACAGGTATGATAAGAACTGTCATAAGGACAATAGCTGTCGATAATACTTCCTGTCGGACAGGGTGTGTTTGTAAATCCGGCATCTTGACACAACTCTTGCGGTGTTCCGTGGTCATCGGGCTTTCCTCCACCTCCACCGTTAGGACTTTCGAGATTACCGAATTTATCTCCCGAGCAATTTCCGGCATCGGTTATAAAACACACCGATGCGACTTTCACACCATTTTCTATTTTTTTATCAAAAAAGCGTGATGATAAAAAGGGTATTTCTTGAGTATGGCGTATGTATGTGTGATGTGTGTGTAAAGTAGGGATGCCAAACTTGGGGATGGAATCAAGTATTTTAATTGAAGCATACGACAAATTTCCGCCGTTAACACATAAGCTGACGACAGACACGAATAGTGCTTTGGAAATACTCTTCATCACATCCTCCTTTTTATCATCACGACTCTACTCTATCATATTTGTTGCAACAATGCAATCAATATTTTTAATAAAAGAGGAGAAAAAAGACATAAAAAAGAGGGAATTTACCCTTCCCTCTCTTAATTAACCGTTATGGCGTTCTATCTTCCTCCGCTTTCTTTATCCTTTCTTAATTTTAACGGATTTATTTTTCTCGGCTTGCCGCTCTTCGTGTATTTTATATGTTCACTTCCCATTCCGTCAACAAAACTCATAATCTCATCTTGCGATTTTTGCTGCTGTTTCTGGTAAGCCGTCTTTTTCGCTTCTATTTTTGCCTTCTTTTTTTCCAATTTCTCTTGTTTATCAAGCATTTTTTTATCTTTACGGCTCATCTTGGCTTTTATTTCTTTATTCGATTCACGTTTCGGTTCTTCATAAGTATCACTTAACATTTCCGCATTCTTGCCAAGCTCCGGATGATTATCGTAATAATTTCCATCTCTGGGTTTTATGCTGCGTACCAAACTGGTATCATAAAATGGGGAATCATCAACAGGCATATAGTCCTTATCAACTTTCCAAAATTCTAACTTGCCTTCCGGCGGAATAGATGAATTTTCTTCAGTCGGATTGGGTAATATTCTCTTTACGGCTATCCAACGGAACGGTTCTTTGCCTTGCGGAAGTTTTTCTGCCTGCCCCTCACTAACCTTTATGCATTCCGAATTCAAAACCAGTAACGTTTTCATCCCTTCATTTTGGGCAACTTGCGCGGTAAAGGCACATTGTTCGGGATTACCGTGAATAGAAATATAAACCGCATTCGGAGCATATTTTTTATTTTCTTTTATTAATTTAGAAAATTCTTGTCTGTTTAGATGTCCCGAATTTTGCATGACGACTTCTTCAAAATTGGCTATTTTACGCCCACTCGGAGACATAACGACCTTCGCACCTTTAGCCGCCATCATCTGTAACATTGCCGGACCGCTTTCGCCATTAATTTCATCAATAATTCTTTGTCTTGCCAAAATCAAAGTTCGGGGATTAATTCCCATATCTTTATGAAGACCTAAAGCGATTTTTGTTGCGGCCGCCATCGGAATATTATAAAAATCATCGCTTTGATTTTCTTGATATTCTTTCAACCCTTGAGCGAATGCTCCCGTGCTGACAACATATTTTAATTTGACCTTATCATCTGCTAAATAATCTTTTAACGACCCTTTATAAATCACATCGTCAAAATCTTTATAACCGCTAAACTGCATCGCCTTGTATATCAATTTGACCCATGCGCCTTCCAAGCAGACTTTGGTTCCTAAACGTCGTGCAACTTCTATATCTATGGCAACATTTTGAAAACTTCTTGAAATTACCGGAGATAAGATTGTCTTTCTGTCGGGGTTATTCTTGATTACTTCGCAACAATTATTGACGAGTTCTTCAAAACTTAATCTTTCTTTTGTTTGCGGCGTAATAGAGGTTGAGTCTATTAAAAAAGTTGTTGTCAATTTTCGTTTTAACAAGTCATTCATTGCCTCTTGGCTATAACCGAATTTTCCAACAGGCATATCTTCAACCGTTAGCAAATCTCCATAGGTTACAATACCCGCATGAGGTTTGTCATTCATAAAAGTCAAAACATGAAAACCTAAGGGTTCTATTGTTGAGTGGCTGTCTCCGAAAGGTTCGACCACCATATCATCGCCAATTCGAATATTATCTCCGGGGTTAACCGTTATCATCTCAGGAACTTTAATTCTTTCTTGATTAAATACGATATTAATTACATTTTTGGTAAAACGAGAGGTTCTAATCGGTGGCAATTTATAGCCCATACGAACATAATTAACCAAAGCACCGATATGGTCTTCATGAGCGTGAGTAATAAAAATACTGTCAATAGGTTTTTGGGCTTTTGTTTCTTCTCCGGTTGCCGGATTAACACGGTCAAAATATTCTTCCATATTCGGATAAGCGGCTTCAAAACCGGATTCATAAGGAGCAAACATTGCACCCAAATCAACCAAAACACGTTTTGTTTCATTCTTTTCATTTGTGTGTTCAATCACCGTTGCATTACCACCGATACGGTCTTCGTTAACACCGCCGATAAATATTATCTTCGTTCCGATATTTTTATCTGCTCCTGCTCTTTTTACCATGGCGATAAATTCCTCTCTTAACAAAATTCGTTTTCGAAGCTATAACATACAAAATTGACAAAATCAAGAAATTTTTTTAAAAAAATATAAAAATTATCACAAAAAAACAAAGGCCTTGGCTCTCAACGAGCCAAGACCTTTTCTTTTTTTTTAACGTTCTGCAATAGCCTGCAGAATTCTTGTTTTGAGTCCCTCTTCTCCCGGATTATCATACCCTACGGCACGGATATTATATCCGGCTTTGCGATAGGCTTCAGCAATCATCGCCCAGTCCTCGACGCCGCCTTTGTTATACAAGATAACTTGCGGCACCTGTGGGAAGCAGGTGAGAATGTACCACGTATGCGTACCTGCCACTCCGACGCACAAGTCGAGCTTGTCGTAGAGGTTTAGATACATTTTGTGGGCTATTCCCCGTATTCCGAACACTTTTTTATCCTCGTTTTGTCCGGGGATATAAGCATTCGGAAACTGCTTTTGAAATTCCGCCACTTTATCAAGGTCAGTAACCTTGTTGAAGTTCTGACCGAGAATGGGACGGTATTCCTCATTCACCAAGAAGTCAAAAACTTCATTAGGCAACGATTGTTGAGCCGCTGTTGTTCCGCACATTCCGTCGCTAATTAACTTCTGCGGAACAAACATTGTGTTTATGTATCCGCCGAAATCCAATTTACGGAACGCAGGGAGATCCGGCTCCCAAGCTGGTGCCAAGGTTGACTCGGCAAACTTTTCCCAAAAGTCTTTGTCGAAGTGTCCGGCTAACAGCTCCTTACGGAGGTTAACCGAATTTTCTTCGGTTACTTCGTCTGGATTTCCCCATTCGGGAACAAATCCGTCGAAGTTTGACTTAATCTGCGCGATGTGAGCCTCACGCTCATCATCTTTTTCTTTATCGCTAAAAGCGACAGGAATAAGACCCAACACTTGACATGCATTTAACGCAAAGAAGCCATGGCCAAAGGCTTCGGTGATAAGGCCGAATTTTTTTTCTTCCATATATAAAAAAATTAAAAGTGAAACAATAAAATTATTACAGCCCTATCACGTCATGACTCCTTTTAAGAGAACTCGCAACATTTGATAATAACCATAATAATTTGTTTATGAGAATATATTACAACAGATTCATTATACCGTCAAGACAAAAAAATATATTTTTGTCAACAACACAACCTTTGTCCTTTTTCTTCTTTTCTATCAAAATTAGGTATTTACATGTTGCAACAAATATGATATATTAGAGTCGTGGTGATAAGAGTGGAGGATGTCATGAAGAGTGTTTCTCGCGTGGTTTTACTGTCGGCAACGGCTTATATGTCTGTCTGTCCCGTTTTGTCTTATGCGAATGTTGAAAATTCGCTTTTTGTGTCATCC
>CASFRL010000103.1 GCA_949297285.1 uncultured Bacteroidales bacterium | reverse complement strand
ATTTGGTGGGTGTAGATAGGGAAAAGAATACTTATACTTGGCTTAATTCCTTGATGAATACCGGTGATGTCATTGATATGGAGATAGCTGAACTTAATCGATCTTCTGTGCCGATATCGGTTGAGAAGTTTTTTTCTGAAGGAGAAAAATCGAATCAGGAAAAAGACGATGAGATGTGGACTAAAGATTTGGCGGATTATTATGCGCTTGAAAAATTGCTCAAAGAAGAAGGCTTTTTATAGTATTAAGTTATTTGTGCTGTGGTAGATTTGTCATTTAATTGTAGATCGTATGTTGGGATTTATTGTCAAGTATTTAGGACGTACCTATAAGATAGGATCATTAAAGAGAACAAGTATCTGTTATCGCACTGATTAATACGCATTATTTTTGTATTGAGGGAGGATGTTCCGACCCGTTTATCTGTTCTTTTCAGAAACTTAGAGAGGGGTTGGAATTTGAGATCGAGGTTGCCGAGTTTGATGATCCGTCAGACCCTATATCGGAAAAGAATCAGATTATCGAAATTGATCCTGAATATAGACAAATGGCATCCGATCCTGATTTCGGACTGGATTATAAACTGGAAATGTTTCGGAGATTAGAATCCATTTTAAAAAAAGATCATTAATACGAGTCGCTCGTTATTGATATTTCTTGGTCGAGTGTGACAAAAACGAAATTATTCTATTATGATTTATATCAAGCGTATAGTAAATCGTAAACCGATAGAAGAAAGATGCGAATATCCCTATAATATTCCGTCTATATTACATATGGATGAGTTTGAGTTCCGGAAAAGCGTTACGTTTATTACCGGAGAAAACGGGGCGGGAAAATCTACTTTTATCGAAGCTCTTGCCATTTGTGCCGGATTCAATCCGGAAGGAGGCAGTCCTAATCTGAATTATCACACTTATGATTCTCATTCGAGCCTGTTCAATGATCTTAAATTGATAAGGTCGGCTTACCGGAATAAAGACGGCTATTTTCTCAGAGCCGAGAGTTTTTATAATGTATCCAGTGAATTAGATCGTATTTCGGGCCGTGCATTTCAAATGATAAATTATGGCGGTATGCTTCATGAGTATTCGCATGGTGAGAGTTTTCTGGCCCTTGTTCAGAATCGACTGTCGGGGAACGGCTTGTTTATATTCGATGAACCGGAATCGGCTTTGTCTATCTCCAGCCAGTTCCGTCTGTTGATTCGGATGAAAGAACTGGCGGACAACAAGTCTCAGTTTATCATCGCTACTCATTCCCCTATATTGTTGTCTTATCCCGGAGCTGATATTTACCGCATAACGAATAACGGATTCGAATCGGTGACTTATGAAGAGACTGACCAGTTTAAGTTGACAAAGTACTTTATAAATAATTATCCCAAGATGCTTGACGAATTGGGCGTATCGGAGAATAACAGTACATAGAGCGATAGAGTTTTACCTTATCGCTCTATGTATAATGGTTTATATTTTAACGTATTGTAACTTGGGTAGCCCCATATCCGTATTCCCGGAAAGAGGCGTCTTGATAATAGAACGTCTTATATTTTGTTTTCAGTTCGTTTATCAATGCATTGCGCAACACGCCATCGCCTTTACCGTGTATGAAGATGATTTTTTTACCTTTTTCCTTTTTATGTTCGTCCAGAATTTCCCGTACTTTTTGCAGCTGGTATTGAAGCATGTCGGAGTTGCTCATCCCGGCGGTAGTATCGAGAAGGGCGTTGATGTGGAGGTCTATTTCCAAAGGCTCGTTTGCCGGGCGATGTCTCTTTTTGATCACTTGTCGCTCCGGTTTTTCCGAATCCTTTTTTTGTTTTATGGCATTTTCTATCTCTACGGGGTCGATGGCGAATGACCGTTCGGGGACATCGTTGTGTACGATCGGGAAGATTAAAGCCTCTTCGTCGAAGTAATCATTTTCCCGGAAACTGTGCAACTTGTAAAATTTGACCGTGTCGATGCGATGTTCTACCGAGATCGGATTTTTCTGTTTGAACGCTTTATCTTTTTTATACGCGATTGCCTGAATGCAGATGCGTTCCAGGTCGTTTAGTATCTCTTTCCCGAATGTTTCGAGATACAGTTTTATATTGGGCTCGACAGAGCCGTGGTATCTCACGATCCAGCCCGCATCGGTTTTGCAGGAATAGGTAAAGTCGAGAAAATAGTTGCTGTCGTTTATCAGGTACGTATCGAAACGGGAAGTTTGCAGATTCTTTCGTTCTTCCGGTACGAATGCTAATAAAATATTCAGCCGTTCCCCTTCTTCCGTTTCGAGCAGGGGCAGCTCCTCTTCCGCATCCTCTTCCTCTTCCGGAATGATGTTTCGGGATACTGGAGAAAGATCACCTTTCTTTTCGGGTACAATATCATCATATTTTTTCCCGGATTCTATTACCACACATTCCCTGACCAGTACAGGAGTTTCAAATCCGTCTTCCTCCTCGACCAACGCAATATCTTTATTTATCTTTTTTACGATTCCACCTCCGACAGAGTTAAGGAAACGCACTCGATCACCTACTTTAACCATATCTTTATCTGTTTATCTCACAAAGTTGCTTATTTTTGTAGATATATTCAATAGATTATGCAAAAAACACAAGATATTCGTATCGAAGAATTCAATTATCCGCTGCCGGATGAACGTATCGCTAAATTCCCGCTACCGCAGAGAGATCGTTCTAAATTGTTGGTATATCGTTCCGGATCGATTTCCGAATCCCAATTCTTTCACTTGCCCGATCTGTTGCCCGAAAACAGCCTGTTGGTGTTCAACAACACGAAAGTGATACAGGCGCGGCTTCATTTCCGCAAAGAGACCGGTGCCCTGATCGAGATATTCTGCCTCGAGCCTCTTGTCCCTAAAGATTATTTGCTGTCGTTCCAATCCGATAGAGAGTGCGTGTGGGCGTGTATGATCGGAAATTTGAAAAAGTGGAAAAGCGGGACACTTTCCCGTACGGTCGTCATCGATGGCAAACCGGTAACGTTGAGCGCCGAGCGGCTCGATGCGCACGGAAACAGTTTTGAAGTGCGTTTTTCATGGGACAATCCGCAAATTACTTTTGCCGCCTTGCTCGATGCGGTCGGAGAGCTTCCCATTCCGCCTTACTTGAATCGGGAAACGGAAGAGAGCGATAAGGAGACCTATCAGACCGTATATTCAAAAATCGAAGGTTCGGTGGCCGCACCTACGGCAGGGCTTCATTTCACCGAGGAGGTATTGGACGCCTTGAAAGAACGTAATATCCCCTGTCTCGAGTTGACGCTGCATGTCGGAGCCGGAACATTCAAACCGGTAAAAAGCGAAACGATCGAAGGGCATGAAATGCACACCGAGTTTATCTCCGTCGAACGTTCGCTGATCGCCACCCTTGCCGAAACCGAACGTCGGGTTATTGCCGTAGGTACGACTTCGGTGCGCACATTGGAAAGCCTTTATTATATCGGACGTACGCTGGAGTATAATCCCGATGCTGACCTTGAGAAATTGAAAGTAGAACAGTGGCAACCTTATGATGCTACGGTCGGGGAAATCGATTATCGGAAAGCATTACGGAATATCGTGGCGTATTTAGACCGTCGTGGGCAGACACGCCTGGTAACGGCTACCCAGATTATCATAGCGCCGGGATATACGTTTAAGATTGTCCGGGGAATGATTACCAATTTCCACCAGCCGCAGAGTACCTTATTGCTATTGGTCTCGGCCTTTGTAGACGGAAGATGGCGGGAGATATACGATTATGCCTTGTCGCACGATTTTCGTTTCTTGAGCTATGGTGACAGCTCTTTGCTGTTGCCCGGTTAATTTTTGTGATAAGCGTACAATATTTTGCGGAATATACCGTATAAACTATACAATAAATTAAGCCCCGATGTTGAAGAGAATAAGGCTGTTTTTCCCGCTTTTCGTATTGGCGTGGTTGCTTGTGTCGTGTAACAGTGCAAAGTTGAGCACAGCCGACGCGCAATTTCGTCGGGGTGAATATTTTGCCGCAGCCGCAACATACCGGAAAGTATATAACAAGACCTCTCCCCGTAAAGAGCGGGCTCTCAGAGGAAAGATTGCATTTCGTATGGCGACGTGTTACCGCCTGTTGAACTCGGCTCCCCGTTGTGCCGGAGCCTACCAGAATGCGATCCGGTATAAATATCCCGATAGTACGGCCTATTTATATTTGGGACGGGCATTTCAAATGCAGGGCCGATATAAAGACGCCATCAAAAATTATGATCTCTATTTAGAAAAGAAACCTGACGACCTTCTGGCTTTGAACGGGAAAAAAGGGTGCGAACTGGCTGTGGAGATGAAAGCGAAACCTACCCGGTATGTCGTGAAGCGTGCCGATCTGTTCAATTCCCGAAGAAGCGAATGTTGTCCGATGTTTTTGGGCGCAGACTATGACCAATTGTATTTTTCCTCTACGAATGACAAGGCTTCAGGAAACAATAAAAGCGATATTACGGGGGTGAAGAATAATGACATCTTCTTTTCGAAAAAAGATGAAAAAGGAGCATGGATGCGTCCTGAACTGGTCGAAGGAGAGGTAAATACCGAAATGGATGAGGGAATTATCAGTTTCAGTCCCGACGGCAGCACGATGTATTTGACGAAGGCAAGGCAGGAACCCAATTCCGATACTTCGGTAGAGATATTTACCTCGTCGCGTTCGGGTGCCAAATGGAGTGCTGCCCAAAAATATGAAATCACCGGAGACACCTTGTCTGTTTTTGCCCATCCGGCAGTCTCTCCCGATGGAGAGTATCTCTATTTTACCTCAGATATGCCCGGAGGCTATGGCGGAAAAGATATTTGGCGCATTCCCTTGAACGATGAAAAAGGCGGGGTAGAGAATTTGGGAAGCCAGATAAACACTCCGGGAGATGAGGTTTTCCCTTATATCCGTGAAAACGGAGATCTCTATTTTGCATCGGACGGACATCCGGGAATGGGAGGTCTCGATCTGTTTAAAGCCCGGATGAACGAATATGGTGTTTGGCAGATCGAGAATATGGGATATCCAATAAATTCCTCGTCCGATGATTTCGGCATTACGTTCGGACCGGGAGAGTCGGGATTTTTCAGCTCTAACCGGAACGATGCCCGGGGCTATGACCATATTTACAGCTTTGAGCTGCCGACGATCAACGTCTGGCTGACAGGAATGGTTATCGACCGGGATGAAGAACCTATTCCCGATGCGGTTATCCGGATTGTCGGCAAGGACGGTTCTATCCAGAAAGCCATATCCCGCAAGGACGGGACTTATAAGTTCCCGTTAAGTCTGGGTACCGATTATGTGATGATGGCCGGATGTCGGGGATTCTTGAATGCAAAAAACGAGATGCGCACCAGTGATGAGGAGAAAAATATCACCTATTCGGTCGATTTTATTCTTGCATCTATCACCAAACCGGTATTGATCGAAAATATTTTTTACGATTTTGACAAAGCGACTTTGCGTCCCGAGTCGGCCACGGCGTTGGATGAATTGATAAAAATGCTCGAGGATAATCCGAATGTAACGATCGAGTTGGGGGCGCATACCGATATGAAAGGAACGGATGCCTATAATCTGAATCTGTCGGAACGTCGGGCAAAATCGGTTGTCGATTATCTGATTGCCGGAGGTATTGCCCCGGACCGTCTCACCCCTAAAGGTTACGGAGAAAGCCAACCTAAGACGATAACCAAAAAAATGGCGGAAAAATATCCCATGTTTAAAGAGGGCGATGTGCTTACTGAAGAGTATATTCTCGCATTGCCTGAAGATCAGCAGGAAATTGCCAACCAGATAAACCGTCGTACTGAATTCCGTGTGTTGAGAATCAATTACGGATTGTATTGATTGGGTAAACGCTCATGAAGGTTGAATCATATTGAAGATGAGAAGAGCCTATTCGAAGTAAATATCCTATGCTGTCAAAAGTTTGTACTTTCCTTGATTTTGTGACATATTGTTCTGTTAATATGCGTATTTACCATATTTTTGTTATTGTATATCGAAATATTTAGCAATATTGTTTGTTATCATTTAACTTTGTCGTATATTTGCAAACGTAAAAATAAGTAGAAGCCCCTTATCTTTCCGAAAAATATTTTTCTGGAGGGAAATCGAGATAAGATGCAGAAAGTAACAATTTAAACAAATATTACCCATGAATCAGATTTCGGAACGTTTGGCAAGTCTCTCCCCATCGGAGACATTAGCCATGTCGCAAAAAAGCAATGAGCTGAAGGCTCAAGGGATAGACATCATCAATTTAAGTGTAGGAGAACCTGATTTCAATACACCCGATCACATTAAAGCAGCAGCCAAAAAAGCAATAGATGATAATTTCTCATTCTATTCTCCGGTTCCCGGGTATATGGATTTGCGCAAGGCTATATGTGCAAAATTGAAAAATGAAAATGGCTTGGAGTTTACACCCGATCAGATTGTCGTGTCGAACGGAGCTAAACAATCGATTTGCAATGCGATATTGAGCCTCATCGATCCGGAAGATGAAGTAATTATCCCGGCTCCTTATTGGGTAAGTTATGTCGAAATGGTAAAACTTGCCGAAGGAAAAAGCGTTGTTATTGCAGCCGGTATCGATCAAGACTTTAAAATTACTCCGGCACAACTCGAAGCTGCAATTACACCTAAAACAAAAGCGTTGATTTTATGTTCGCCGTCAAACCCGACAGGTAGTGTTTATTCGAAAGAAGAATTGAAAGCCTTAGCCGATGTTTTGGCAAAATATCCGCGGGTGATTGTGTTGGCTGACGAAATTTATGAGCATATCAATTATATCGGCGGTCACCAAAGTATTGCACAGTTTGAGAACATCTCTGATCGTGTGGCTATTATAAACGGGGTATCGAAGGCCTATGCGATGACCGGATGGCGTATCGGTTTTATCGCTGCACCTCTCTGGTTGGCAAAAGCCTGTAATAAATTGCAAAGTCAATATACCTCGGGACCCAGTTCCATTGCCCAAAAAGCCTCGGTTGCAGCTTTTGCAGGCGATCAATCGTGTGTGAGTAAGATGCGTGAGGCTTTTGAGCGTCGTCGCAATTTAGTTGTCGATTTGGCAAAACAGATACCGGGATTCAAGGTAAATGTTCCTCAAGGCGCATTTTATCTCTTCCCTGAAGTCAGCTATTATTTCGGCAAATCTTTCGGTGACCGTAAGATCGAAAATGCCGCAGACCTGGCAATGTATTTGTTGGAAGAAGGTCATGTGGCTACGGTGGGAGGAGCAGCTTTCGGAGCACCCGAATATTTACGATTCTCTTATGCAACCTCTGACGAAAACCTGATCGAGGCATTACGCCGCATAAAAGAAGCATTGGCAAAATTGAAATAATCTTATAATTACCGATCGAAAAAATATCCCATTCTTTTTTATGAAGGGGATATTTTTTTTGCTTTTACCTTGTCATAATCTTTTGTCCATGACCTTTTTTTCGGCATAAAAGGTCTTCTTTATAAAATCTTTATATCCTTCGCCATAATACTTATAATATACTTATAAGTTCCATTGTATGTTTGTAACATCCAAAAAAGGAAAAAGGATTACCAATATTAATTTTTAAAGACAGATAATAATATGGACGAAAAAAAAATGACAGGTCTGTTAATCGGAATGCAAAAAAACTTATTTAATTTTGCTTATAGCCTGACAATGAATCGGGATGATGCCCAAGACCTGTTGCAGGCAACTTCTCTAAAAGTGCTTAGCAATGTAGAAAAATTAGTTCATTATGAAAATCTGAATGGATGGATGTACACGATTATGCGTAATATTTTTATTAATGATTATCATCGTAACGTCAATCGCAGAACGGTTTATGATAATGAAGACGAAACGATTATGAAATCGGTATCAAATGATCCATCGGACGATACACCAGAATCTATATATAACGTTAAAGAAATAAATAAAGCCATCGCAAAATTATCGAAAGAATACCGTGTCCCCTTTGCTCTTTACCTGGCCGGTTATAAGTATCAGGAAATTGCCGATAGAATGCATTTGCCTATCGGAACGGTGAAGAGCCGCATCTATATGACGCGCCAACAGTTGCAGTTTCAGTTAAAGGATTACCATTATGAAAGATAGAGAATGGTTATCATAAAAAATAGGGAGCGATTTTTCGCTCCCTATTTTTTATGTTCTTTCCGGGTGATCTCTATTGCCCGATATTTATTTTTACACTTTTCCCGTCGGATAAACTTTTTACCAAATAAACACCGGGTTGTAGAGGCATACGGATATTGCCATTTACTTCGATCCGTGTTATATAAGCCCCGGCAATATCATATATAGCAAACACATTCTTCTGAGCAGATTCTATGACCAACTCATTTCGTGAACCGTATATTTTGTCTGATAAATCTTTTCCTGAGGCAATACCGGTAGCATTGTCATAGTCGCTTATTTCTATATCATCGATATTGATACGGTTTCCGGATTCTTTTACTATTTTAACCCGGATATTCCCGGATTCATTGACGATATACGTAAACTTTTGCAGCGTGCTTGTCAGAGACTTGGATTCTTGGATGGGAATCCATATCGATCCTTTATCGGTTGAATAGTACAGACTGAAACTTCCGTCATTGTCAGAACTGAAATTGGCACCGTATAGCGAAATGATACCGATTCCGCCCGGTTTATCTTCTGTCATTTCGATAGACCCTTTTATTCGAGCCGATTGTTTCCCGTTCTTTTTATCTCCCGATTGATTACCGATCATTGCATCATCCATATACCATCTTGCTGCCGAACATTCGACTTCCCCGCCATTATAACTACCTTTGATTCCATTTTCAAAAGTCTCGGAAAATGCTTTTTTTACCTCAATGACTCCGGATAGGGGTTCGGCCTTTTCTTCTATTTCGGAAGAAGAAATCGTTAAATAACTTGAGTAATTTCCTGTCGTTTCCGATGCCGATAAGCGGATGTAAACCACGCCTCCTTCTGGAGAAAGGGTAAGTTGGGTATTCCACTCTTGCTGATCTGACGATAATTCGAACGGACTCTCTGTGCTTATTTG
This sequence comes from uncultured Bacteroidales bacterium, assembly GCA_949297285.1. Lineage (GTDB taxonomy): Bacteria > Bacteroidota > Bacteroidia > Bacteroidales > Coprobacteraceae > Coprobacter. The sequence continues at coordinate 41,791 of CASFRL010000103.1, read as the reverse complement.
TAAAGGAAGCGAAGTGTCGGTCCCTGATATTTGTATGCGTTTACTTTCCGATGCGTAACCGGTTGTGGTCATAAAAAGAAAATCTCCGTCCATCGGTGCGTATTCGATATGCGGATTTAAGGGTAGAGTCCGCACGATAATCGTATTGGAAGACAACCCCCCTCCTGACAAAGAGTAACGGTATTCCGTGTCAGGGGTTAAATTGGTTACGTCTATTTGAGTCGTCGTTTCATTGACTGTTTGGGGAAATCCCGGAAGCGGAGAATCCGGCGATTCTTGGAAAACGGTAAAAGATATTTCCTGCAAATGAGCCGGATTTATCCAATTTGCAGTAAATGAATTTTTTGTAATATTCGTAGCTTGAAGGGCCGGAATGCCATCCACAACTTCTGCTTTCAGATTCACGTTCGAAACCAAATCTCCGCAAGATACCGTCAAGACCCCTTCAAAACTGCCGGCTGTCGTCGCCGCATGAGTAATGGTAATATTTTCGCCGATTACGCCATTTTCGGCAGTAACAGTTTCCGGAGTAATAGAAAATCCGTCTCCGGTTACCGATAAAGAGATATTTCCTTCAGGATTGCGAACCTTGATCAAGAGTTCTTGCGACAGAGGATAGTTTACGGCCGTTAAGCCGAGATCGATATCTGATTGGTCTTTCGGCGAGATAATTGCCGGTTCGTTGCTATCCACAGGATACCATTCCGTATCGGTTTTGTCGCCCCAGATATATTCGGCAAGTTCGGGGTAATCGACAAAAGGATTTCGATTCCCTTGTATCTTATATACTTTGTCATTCCTTGCAATTTCCCAGTTATCGACAGGATCTTTTTCGCACCAGTCCAGCAGCATTTTTATCGTCCATTCTTCGAAAACCGGATACGTGTTATTGTCGAGTTGAGTCGAAGAATTACCGGTCCATCTCTCACTGAAATCCTCATAACAAGTGACCATATACATATAAATACGGGCAAAGTCACCTTTGTATTGGTCGCAAGGTTCCCATGCCGATATTTCTCCGCCGGGACGACTCGATGATTTCCCCACTTTGATGACACCGTTATTATAAGTTATTTTCCCGTCGACGATAGCCATCGGCCAACTCCCTTTGCTCGAATTGGCATTTGAGTTGGAAGGCCTTAATTGTTGTATATCTTTATATGCTTGGTTTTTGTCGCCACCCCACCAGCTTTTTGCAAAAGAGTGTTCGATGTTCATTCCCGATCCGGCAGAAGTCCCGTTCGCTTTTACCCGATTCGGGGAATACATATCGACATAGTATCCTTCGTCATCGACATCGGTTTGGACGAATCCTGACCAAGTTTTGCCTTCTCCGCTTCCATAACCTAAAACCTGAGCATCTTTTATAATCATGTGTAAAGCCGTTTTTAATTCGGCTTTCTTTTTCCCGTATGCGCTATCATAATACCCCTCGGGAATTTGAGACCATAAAGGATATACCGAGAGGGTGAAAAATAGTAATATGATGTTTCTGCAAACAGTATGGTAGATTTTCATAATCAGCGGTACTTATTAGTCGATAATGATCTTATTGCTTTTACTTCCTTCAGCCGAAGTAATCTTTACAATATAGACTCCCGGTTTATCGATGATATATTCTTCGCTATTTTCGTCATGTAAAATCCGTTCCATCACCAACTGACCGGTTATCGTATAAACATATACTTTGGTATTTGTCGGTGCATTAGATACGTATAAACGGTTTGCATTGCTGTATATGACCGAATAGCTGATATTTGTTATGTTAAGGAACGAGAATTCATCGGCAGTCGTCACTTTGATCTCTTCCGATTTTGAAGCCGTTCCTCCGACAGGAGTGACCGTATAATAATATTCCGTAGCGGGAGTAAGCCCCGTAACGGTCTCAGAAAGGACATTTCCTACCTGTTTCGGATAACCGTTTACCTTTATTTCTTCATATTTCCCTCCTTTACTGATGATTACCTCTTCGACATAAATGCGTTTATCTTTTGAGGCATATAGCTTGATGACCGAAGAGGATGTCCCGGCCGGTAGAGGTATGCTCTTCTCTATTTGACCGTTGACCTCTACTTGGTCAATTTCTTCCCCATCCATATAGATGTGTAAAGGGGCAGCTCCTTTATACGGTGAAGCCTTTATATACAATGTCGTTTCGTTGCCCGAAAGATCAAGAGCTTGAGTCGAGATAGCTCCGTTCTGGCTCCCCGAAGCCAAACGTATGCCTTTAGCCCCTTCCATATTGGTATATTCGGAAGGAGTCCAATCGTTAGGAAGTTGAGTCAGTTCTGTGAAATTTGTACTTAATATCGTCACTTCTTCACTCGAAGACATATTGTCTAAATAGTAGACATCCAATATATAATCGGTAGCTCCGCTGGCTGCACTCCATTGTGCCGTAAACGAATTGCTCGTGATATCGGTAGGAGCCAATGCGGCAAATCCATCAATGCTCTTTCCGGTTAAGGTTACTTGAACCGGAGTGCTCAGATCTTCTCCCGATATTGTTAACGTAACATTATCTTCTCCGACTTCTGTCGGTAAGTATGTTACGGTAATTTGTTTACCGGCATTAATATCAGAGGCTGCCATAGAGGCCTCGGACAAAGAAAAACGTTCGGCATTTGTCCCGCTTATGGTAAACGTCAGTGCGTTTTCAAAAGAGACTCCTTTTATAAGGATATCTTTACTGACAGTGTGGTTGAATAATGTTGTCCCTATATTTATGGTCGAACCTTTTGTCGGAGACGTCAAAATCGGATGTTCACTACCTTCCGGATTAAAGGGCTCGTCTGTCCTGTCCCCGAAAATGAGATCGACAAGTTCCGGATAGTCGACAAAGGGATTCCGGTTTTTTTGCGCATTATAAACCGCTTCATTGCGGACAATCTCTTTTTCGCTGACAGCATCCTTTTGATGCCAGCGGAGCATCATGTCTAACGTCGGTTTTGCTAAATGCGGAAATGTGCTGCTGAATACTTGGCCTTGCCAATTCCCGCAACGGTTGGCATATCGGGTGGCGATATAGAAATAGGCACGGGCAAAGTCTCCTTTGTATATATCGTTCGGTTCGAATACCGTTCCGCTTATTCCGGGAGTAGCCGATGTTCCCCATTTCGAAAAATTATTGGCCGATGAGCTATAATCCGATCCTACCTCCCCAAAAGGATTGTTCGATCTGTACCCATTGATTTTCCCGTCGGTCGGGTATACCAGCCAGGCATCCGATACCATGGGGGAAGCACTGCTAAACCAACTTTGAGGAATGGCGTGTTCCCGATTATAACAATCGCCTTCATTCTTATAATTTCCACATTTATCATCGAATGAGAAGTTTGTGATGTCAGAATACATGTCCCACACTTTCCCGTTTCGGTTATCTGAAGTTCTGTATACAGAATATAAACCGTCATAACCCACATTTTTAGTGCCATCGTTTAATATGGACGATAAGGCTTCTTGCAAAGCTTGTCCGCTTTTCCCGATAGCCCGGTCGTAGTAACCCGTCGGAATGTTCTGCGCTTGCAATAAAACCAAATTGGACAGCAGTATCCAAAATAATGCAAAATGTAGTGAAAATTTTTTCATATCTTTATGTGTTAGGTATTGTTCCTTGAAGAAAAAGGACATCAAAATTAATATTTATAAATAAAAAAGAAAAATTTATTTATATAGAAAATGAGTAACCCTCATATTTTTATTTTGTTGTGCCGACATTTCTATTAATAAGAAAAATAACAGTTAACGATCAGAACCAGCGACGTTTGCGGAATAGCCATACACCGAGAGTGGATAATATAATGGATGAAATCAAAATAATCGGGAATCCATACGGGCTGTCTTGGAGCGAATTGGGCACGTTCATTCCGTAGAGACTTGCAATAAGTGTCGGAATCATAAGAATAAGAGAAATCGAAGTCAGTTGTTTCATTATATCTCCCATATTGTTTCCTATGACCGAAGCGTAAGCATCCATCATGCCTGACAATATATCACTGTATATGTTAGAAGTCTCAAGAGCTTGTCTCATCTCAATCTCCACATCTTCAACTTGTTCGGGGTCGATATATTTCCCTCCCCGTTTATCGTGTTTTATCCTGTGTAGCAGAATGGTATTCCCTTTTAAACTGGTTATAAAGAAGACAAAACACTTTTCTATTTGCAATAAAGCCTGCAATTCCCTGTTTTTGATCGATTTTTCAAGCTCTTTCTCGCTTTTTTTGATAATGATGTTCAGTTGTTTGAGATATTTCATATACCAGACAGCTGCAGAAAAGATAAGTTGAAGAACCAAATCGTACGGATTGCTGAATCCGATCTCTTTCCGTTGGTTATATCGGATGAAATCTTGTACCATCTCATTCTCATAAAAACACACCGATATGATCAAGTCGTTTTTTAAGAAAATGCCTAACGGTACTGTCGTATAGGCATAACCCATGTCGTGTCCTTTTGTCGGGATACGAAGAATGATCATTTGCCATTCGTCTTCGTATTCGATTCGAGGCCTCTCTTCCGGGTCTTCTATATCTTTCAAAAAAGATTCAGGAACTTTTAACTCTTGAAGCAGATATTCAATATCGGTTTTATCGGGTTGTTCGATATTGATCCAATAGTTGGGCATCCAGATTTTTTCGGGCATAAGTTTCATGCCGCTCAGGTAAGTTTTCATAATGCGGTCCTCCCATTTTTTTACGGGCAGGACTTTTATGAAAATCCTACCCTGGATTTAATATTCCGAATGATAATCGTCCATTTTGTATGTTTATTTTTTTTTCGAGCGGTGCAAATGTAATAAAATGAGAGAAATTTTATGGAACCTTGTCATTTAAAAATTGATTAAAATCCCTTAAATAGTAATGACGGGCAGTAAAAAAAATATTTCTGCCAATATGATATAATATTAATGTGTCGCATAAAAAAAACAACTCAAGGGGGATGATCAGATAGAGAATAATATCTGGCATGAGAAACATATTCGGAAAGTCGTAAAATGTTTTTAGAAGAGTTCGATGGGGGAGGCCCGAATATTTTATTTCGTCCAAATTATTGTTTTATAAGATTCATTCTTTTTGCCCCTTTATCGGCTTATTCAGGGAAGTGTACAGATTTAAACTACTTGTGTACAAAATTCAATTTAATATTTAGAGGGAATAACTTCTTTTGTAAAGTGAAAAAGAGGATATAATTATAATAAGATTAAATGAGCAGGGGAGACTTTTTCAGTTTAATCTTAATCTAAATAAATATAAAAGTGTACATGAACAAAAATCGTTATTGGATTTTATTCCTTATTCTGTTGATGCCTGTCTGTTCGATTTATTCTCATGCCATGAAAAAAGAATCGATGAAGACTGTTATTGAGAAAGCTTTAAAACATGCTAATGAGCAAAGTCTGGTATTGGCCCAAAAAGTGGCGGCTCTTCCAGGGAAATTGCCGAAATCCATAAAAAACGGGGAATTGGAGACTTCTACGGCCGATTGGTGGTGTAGTGGATTCTTCCCGGGTACATTGTGGTATTTATATGAATATTCCCAAGATAAAGAGATTTGTAAATATGCCACCCTTCTTACCGAACGTCTCGAGGCAGAACAATATAATAAAACTACGCACGATTTAGGATTTATGCTTTATTGCAGTTATGGGAATGCTTTGCGGCTGACGGGCGATGAATCTTATAAACCGATCTTGATTAATGGAGCTAAATCTTTGAGTACCCGTTATAATCCGGTTGTCGGATGCATACGTTCGTGGGATTTTTGTAAAGATAAATGGCAATATCCGGTAATTATCGATAATATGATGAACCTCGAATATTTGATGTGGGCTTATAAAGAAACCGGAGACGAAAGTTTTAAAACGATTTCTGTAAATCATGCAGATAAAACCATGGAGAATCAGTTCCGTCCCGATTATAGTTGCTACCATGTAGTTTCATATTCTCCTGAAACAGGAAAAGTAATGGTCAAAGGAACTCATCAAGGTTATAACGATGAAAGTGCATGGTCAAGAGGCCAAGCTTGGGCTTTATATGGATATTCGATGATGTATAGAGAAACCAAAGATGAGAAATATCTGACTCAGGCAAAACGAATTGCTGATTTTATATTGAACCATCCTCGTTTGCCGAAAGATAAAATACCCTATTGGGACTTTGATGTGCCCGAAATACCGAATGTCTTGAGAGACGCTTCGGCAGGAGCGGTTATAGCGTCGGCATTAATAGAAATGAGCCAGTTCGTTGATAAGCATACTGCTAAAAAGTATTTAGACGTTGCAGAGATTCAGATAAAGACTTTATCTTCGTCGGAATATACAGCAGAAGTGGGGACGAACGAAGGTTTTATTTTGAAACACAGTGTGGGATATTTTCTTGCCAATTCAGAGGTAGATGCACCTCTTACCTATGCCGATTATTACTACATTGAGGCGTTATTGAGATATAAAAAATATATTTTGCATGATTTAAATTGAGAGAAATCTATATGAATAGCTATGAATGAAAAATTACAATATTAGTATTAATTGATCGATGTAGAAAATAGTGTTAGAATTTTATTAACTATATGCTAAATAATTGTTTGTTTGGACTTTACCCATGATAATAATTTGAAAAAATTTATTTATATGAAAAAACACAGGAAATCGGATCGAAAAATCTGTTGGCTCAATTATTTGGAGGTAAAATGGTGTTTGCTGTTAGTCGTGTTGTTTATATCAACAGCTGCATTTTCACAGCAAACTGTAACGGGAGATGTTAAGGATGCCGAGGGAGAACCTTTAATCGGAGCTTCGGTGATGGTGAAGGGTACGACAACCGGATCTATTACTGATGTTGACGGAAAATTCTCTATTAAAGCTTCCGCAGATGCGGTGTTAGTTTTTACATATGTCGGTTATCAGAATCAAGAAATCCCTTTAAAAGGAAGAACTTCGTTGCAAGTAGTCATGACCGAGAATTCTAAAAACTTGGACGAAGTGGTTGTCGTTGCTTATGGTGTACAGAAAAAAGAGAGTGTGGTCGGAGCTATTTCTCAAGTTAAAAGTACCGATCTTGCTCGTTCGGGTGTGCCAACCCTTTCTACATCATTGGCCGGTCGTGTCCCTGGTATGGTTACGGTGCAAACCAGCGGTATGCCGGGGTCGAGCGAACCTAAAATCTATATTCGAGGATTATCTTCCTTTACCGGCGACAATCAACCCTTGGTGTTGGTCGATGGGGTAGAAAGACCGTTAAGCGATATCGACGCTTCTGAGGTCGAGAGCGTTTCTGTCTTGAAAGATGCTTCGGCGACAGCTGTTTATGGTGTAAAAGGTGGTAACGGTGTTATTTTGGTAACAACAAAACGAGGAAGAGAAGGTAAAATGGAAATCTCGGCCAGTGTAGAGCAGACATTGAAACAATCTACAAGCGGTGGAATTCAAGAAGACTCGTATAATACGTTGTTGGGCCGGGATAAAATGTATCGTAATCAAGGAAAATGGAGCAATGTCTTGGGCGCAAGTGTTCTTGAGCATTACCGTAATCCGGCCGATGAGTATGAGCGGTATATTTATCCCGATTTCGATGCTTGGGAACAAGGCGTAAAACCTTTTACGTGGGATACCAGAGCTTCGGTTTCGGCACGGGGAGGTACAAAGTTTGCCAAATATTTCTTGATGTTGAGTTATTTGCACGAAGGTGACTTGTTGGCATCAGAGCAGTCGTTGTATAATGCCGATTATCGATATGATAGAATGAATTATCGTATGAATTTCGACTTCGATTTTACAAAGACAACCCGAGTTTCCGTATCGAGTGGTGGTTATATCGGAACCACTAATTATGGTGGAAATTCAAGTTCGGGAGATAGTGAAAGGGTATTAAACAGTTTATATACGCAACCCCCTTATGTGACTCCGTTTGTCTATCCGGCGTGGTTTGTAGAAAAGTATCCCGATCCTAAAAATCCGACTATATCGGACCGTCCGGCTGGGAACTTGATTTCTCCCTCTTCCAGTACAGGTTATTTTACTCATAACTATAACGGAACGACCCGTACGGTGAGAGACCGTTTCGGTATCGATGTGAATTTGGATCAAAAACTGGATTTCCTGACACCGGGTTTATCGGCCAAGATAAATTTCTCATACAATAACTATTCGACATGGAACGGTGGTGGAATTACTTATACCAGTGATTATTATATCTTTAGCAAGGATGGCGATAATTACTACTGGGAACGTTATTTAGGCGGTAGTCAAAATGATTATGATGAGGTAACAGATCCTTATCAGACTACGGTTTCTCAAGATCGTAATGCGGCCTCATACGATTATGTGTATAGTGCTCAACTCAATTATGCAAGAACTTTTGGCGACCATACGATAACCGGATTGGGATTGTTCGAACGCAGGATAGAACAAGTAGGTGCAGAATTTCAACATAGAGAAGAAAAATGGAGTGCTCGTGTTACTTATGATTATTTAAACCGTTACATGGTTGAGGCTACGTTAGGGGTTTCCGGTTCTGAACGTTTTGCACCGGCTAACCGTTTTGGGTACTTCCCTTCGGTTGCTGTTGGATGGAATGTCGCAAAAGAACCCCTTTTCCAACGGGTTATGCCTGAAGAATTCAGTAATTTGAAGTTGCGTTATACGTATGGAGAAACAGGTAATGACCAAGTAGATGGCTTTTTATATATTTCAGATTATACCAATAGTGTCGGTTTCAATTTGGGAGGACCTACATCGAGTAAACCGACCAATACTATTATAGAAGGAGTCGTACCGAACGAAAGAGCTCAATGGGAACGTGCCAAGAAACACAATTTCGGGTTCGACTTGGGATTTTTCGATAACTCGTTATCGTTAAGCGCCGATTTCTTTGCCGAAGATCGAACAGGTATTTTGATGAGTCGTAGAGCGGTTGCATCGTGGTTTGGTCAAGATATGGCCGATATGAATATCGGTGCAGTAAAACGTCATGGATATGAATTTGAATTGTCATATTATGGTACGATCCGTAAAGATTTTAATTATTGGGTTAAAGGAAATTATAATTTCAATGAAAACCGGATAACCAATCAAGATGACCCCTTATTGCTCCCCGATTATCAAAAATTGGCAGGGAAACCGATCGGAACCATAACCGCAGCAAAAAATATCGGTTATTACCAGAATATGGATGAGATGTATAACTATAATCTTTCCCAAAGTAGTTTGATGGTAGTAGGATCGGATAAATTATTAGACTTCAACGGGGATGGAAAGATCGACTCGAACGACTATATCCCGGTAGGAAAAACGTCCCGTCCGAATATTACTTATGGAGTTTCGGGAGGATTGGAATATAAAGGTATTGAATTTAGCTTCTTGGTACAAGGTGCAGCATCGATATCCCGTAACTGGTCGAACGGAATTAACAACCCGATGTTCTTCAAAGATCCGGGAGAAATGTATGTGAAGGTAAAAGGCCGTGATGATATGTGGACACCTGACAACCGTGATGCCGAGTATGCTACATGGGGCGGATGGACAACATATGATATCATGACGAGCAAAGCTCTGGTGAGTGGCAAATATTTGAGATTGAAATCATTAGAGTTGGCATATTCATTGAAAGGAAACTATATAAAGAAAATAGGCCTTTCGTCTGCAAGAATCGCTTTGACAGGATATAACTTATTTACTTGGGCTCCGGGATATATTCTGGGTGACCCTGAAAATGAGTCGGATAGTTATAGCTTGACCTTCTATCCTGTACCGCGCAGGTATACACTTTCTTTACAAATTAATTTTTAATCATTAAAAATTGTGTAAACGATGAGAAAATTAATAAAACATACGATATACCTCTTCATCCTTACCTTTGGATTTAGTTCTTGTGTCGATTTTTTGGATCGGGTTCCAGATTCGGTTGCTTACAATGATGAAGAAGTATTTACTGATTATACAAAAAGTCAGGAATATATCAACCAATTGATGACTCCTTTCCGTTATTTCGATGATAACGACATCGAAGGGGCCTATGCCAATACCAGTTATTATGGCACGCATGGAAAATCTTGTTATGGACTTCGTGAACGAATTACAGATAATTGTATCTATAATCCGAAATATTCTTGGGTAGCGATCAACCGATATCGGAATGGCGATTTTTGGAGCGATCGCAGCATCTATTGGAGTGAAGGATCGGAGATACGTTTTGAAACTATTTGGAAAGCTATTCGTGTAGCCAATGTCTCTATTGCAAATATCGACAGATTGCAAAACGCTACCGAAGAACAACGGAATAAGATATTGGGAATGGCTTATTTCTTGCGTGGACATTTCTATTTTATGTTATTGCAAGGTTGGGGCGGAATGCCTTATATTACGGAGCCGTTGGATCCTGAGCAAAATATGGACCTCCCGAGAGATTCATACATCGTAACAGCTCAAAAAATCGCGGCAGATTTTGAAACATCTTCTACTTATCTTCCATTAATTGTAGACGAAACGGAATGGGGGCTGCCCTCTAAAATGGCGGCAAAAGCCTATAAGGCAAAAGCTTTGCTATGGGCAGCCAGTCCGTTTGCTAACGAAAACAACGATCAACAATTGTGGGAAGATGCTGCTATTGCTGCAGGTGAGGCGATAAAAATGGCAGAAGAATCGAACTATTATCAACTGGTCAGTTTAGAGAATTTCAAAAAGCTATTTGTCGATTGTGATGAAGAGACTTTGAAAGAGATTATTTTTGGCCGCTTGTTTAAGAATACGACAGGCCCCGGCGGAAGTAATGCTCCTCACTATTGCGGTATTCCTTCGACCGAATTTGGTGCGAGTGTTTACGGAGCAGAGTCGGTAACCGAAAATTTAGCTCAATGTTTTACTTGGAGCAACGGAGAGCCCATAGATCCTAATACAGATGAATATAAACATCATCCTTATACCGGCGATGGAGTAAACCACACCGGAAGAGATCCTCGTTTTTATCAAACAATATTGTATAATGGAGCTTCGACTCCTCAGGTAACAGCAAAAAACCGTACGGTTGAAATTTGGAATAAATCGTATGATGGGTCTGTTGCCAAAGAATTGGTTTTACAGGATGGAAATGCCAAAGAAGGTTATACCATAACCGGATATTACAACTGGAAACTTTATTCCGATGCGTATGCCAAAAAGAGTAAAACGATGGTTATGTGGAATTACATACGTTTAGCCGATGTTTATTTATATTATGCAGAAGCCGCCAATCGTGCTTGGGGTCCGACAGGAGTTCCTTCAAAGATAGAGGGCTTTTCGATGACGGCAGTAGATGCCATAAACAAAGTTCGTACACGGGCACAGATGCCTTCTTATAGCGAGTCAAGTGCTTCAGAATGGTTACGTCCGGGTTCTATCGAAGAATTTGAACAGAAAATCAGAAATGAGTACCGGGTAGAAACGGCTTTTGAAGAAAAACGTTTTTATGATTTGCGCCGTTGGAAAATGATGCTTGATACGGATGTGCAGACCACCTATGGCATGTATATCGAGAAGACAGGCCCAGACGCATATACATATACGGTAACACCTTTGGGATACTCTTACAATTTGAAGTGGTTACAACATCATTATCTGTTCAAGATAAAGACGACAGATACCTCTTTAGGTCCTAATTTCCAACAAAATCCCGGATGGTAATTGATTTCACAACTTTAAATTTGGTTCTATATGAAATTCAATATAAAATATTTATTTGTTACAGTAGCTTTTTCATCGGTCGCAGCAAGTGCACAATTATCTCTTCCTGCCGACTCTGTGGACAAAGCTAAAAAAGAGGTTAACGTACTTTTTGGCAAACAGGAGTATGGCCGTTTTGTCGGAAACATGAGTACTGTCAAAGGCAGTGACCTGGAAACTTATCCGGCATTGATGATAAACGAGGCTTTGGCCGGTAAATTGCCGGGTGTTTTTATTCGGCAAAATCAAGGCACTCCGGGAATTGATGATTTTGATGTGGCGATTCGAGGAAGTTTAGGTGGATATATCGTCTTGGTCGATGGAGTAGATCGGGCTTTGACCCAATACGACATTGAGCAGATCGACGAAGTTACCGTTTTAAAAGACCCGGTATCCAAAGCCCTTTATGGAGGACGGATGTGTAACGGTATCATCATGGTAACGACGAAGCGAGGTAAGAATATCGATAAGGAATTCCGTTTGAATGTACAACAAGGGATGAAACGCCCGACTCGTTTACCGGGTTATCTCAATGCTTACGAGTTCGCGACAAAATATAATGAAGCCCTCGACAATGACGGTATCACGACCGGAAAGTATGATGATGCCGCATTAGAAGGATACAGAAACGGAAATAAACCGTACCAATATCCGGATGTCGATTATTATGATGAATTCCTGAACAACTTTATGAATGTTACGAGGGTCAATGCCGAATATTATGGCGGTAATGATAAAATCCGTTATTATGTGCATGGCGCGTATCAAAATGAAGGCGGACTTGAAAAGTATGGTGACAAAAAGACCCGGATGAATGCATTTAATTTGCAAGGAAACTTAGATACACAATTTTCGGATGCAATTTTGTTACATGCCAATTTTGCCGGCTATATCGGAGACCGGGTAAATCCCGGAGGATTTAATTTCTCTACGTTGTCATCCCGCTATCCGAATGCCTATCCTATTTTTGTCGGGCAAGACAGTGTCGGTGGAACATCGAGCTGGTTGGATAATCCGTATGCCGGACAAGCGCTGACCGGATACTACAAAGAATCCCAGATACGGGTTCAGGGCGATATGGCTTTGACTTTTAAACTCGACCGTTTCGTAAAAGGATTGTCGATAAAACCGGTATATTCTTTCGATGTATACCACATGCAAAAGTTATCGAAGATACATCGTCCGGCGATTTATAGCATCGCTTCGTTCGATGAAGATGGAAATCCTTTGACGTTTAACGAAATACAAACCGCTCAGCCCGCCACCGAACAATCTTTTGCCGGCGACGACTATTTAAATCGGTGGACTTTCATGACGACGGTTTCTTATGACCGCATTTTTAACAGAGATCATGCATTTAAGGCTGATTTGGTTTACTATATTTCTAAAGCCAGCACGGCCGGAGATCAGTATGATTACAAACGGCTGAATTTAGGTTTGCGTGCTAATTATACCTTCAAAGAAAGATATACCGTAGAAGGTGTTGTCAATTATGTCGGTTCTCAAAGCTATGCACCCGATCATCGGTTTAAATTTTATCCGGCATTCGGTGCAGGGTGGTTGATCTCGAACGAATCTTTTATGAAAGATATAGATGCGATCGACTTTTTCAAGGTGAATGCCTCTTGGGGTATTATGGGTGATGGCAACATTTCTCCGAATTTGTGGAGACGTTCTTGGGGATCAGGAGGTCGTTATTATTTCAATACCTCTTCTTACGGAGCTACATCCCAGTTGACACAAGTCGAAAATTATGCTTTGGATTGGCCTCAACAACAGGAAATCGATCTTAGTTTAGAAATGAACTTTTTGAAAAGTATCTTTGCCAAATTCTCTTATTTCGATTACAAGCAAACCGGATTGTTGAGTAAAAAGGTGAATTCGATTCCTTCCATAATTGGTGGAACTTTATTCTTACCTTATGACAATTTTGAAGAGAGCGGTATGAAAGGTACCGAAATAGAATTAGCTTATGGCCGTCAATTCAATGATTTCAGTTTTAGAATCGGAGCACATGCCACATACAGCAAGACAAATAAAATTGTAGTAGATGAGTTGAATGATCCGAATTACACGACAGTAGGTACGCCGACAGATGCTATCTGGGGATACCGTGCCGATGGTTATTATACACAAGACGAAATCGATGCTATACAAGCCGGTACCAGTGATCTGCCGATGTTGGCCGATTTGAATCCATTGACTTTAAAAGCCGGAAATATTAAATATAAAGATTTGAACGGTGACGGTGTTATCGATAAATACGATACCGAAGTGATCGGTAACTCTGCTCCGAGATTGATGTACGGTCTCGATTTTAATTTCGGATATAAGGGCTTCAACCTTTATATTATGTTTTTGGGATACGGGAAGCACGATTGTTTGTTAAACAACACGTATTATCAGATAAATTCTACCCGGAAATATTCAAATGTATTGAAAGACGGACTTCCCAATGGCAATCCTCACCCGCTGTTGACAACCGGAGATGGAACAAACGATTTCCAGACATCCGATTATTGGATAGCCAGTGCCCGTTATCTGAAATTGCAAAATGTCGCTTTATCTTACTCTTTGCCTAAAAAGGTCGTTAGTAAGATGCGGATGAAAGAGATGAAATTTACTCTTTATGGAACCGATTTGTTGACATTCTCGAAGATAAAAGATTTAGATCCGGAGTCTTTTGATGCCGGGTTGACACAATTTCCATTGTTTAGCACTTATGCATTAGGTGTATCAGTAACATTCTAAAATAGAACTTGATTATGAGAGCTTTCAAATATTTATCTGCCATTCTTTTAGTCTGTATAATTAGCAGTTGTTCCGATTTCTTGGAACCTAATATGGACAACTATAAAAGCGAAGAAGTTATAGAACGGGCGAAGAATGATTTTATGGGAGTATTATATATGACTTACGAGTCACTCCCCAAACGCATAGATTTTACTTATGAGGCTGCTACTGATAATGCGGTTACCAATAATGAAAGTACCGCAGCTTCTCGGGGTGCCAGAGGTGGATTGACCGCGATGAGTAATCCTTTTGGAGATACTTGGACAACTGATTATCAGGCTATAAATAATATAAACTGGTATTTAGAGAGAATGGTTTTAGATCCGACTCAAACGATTCCTACACCGGTAAGATTCGATTTAGATCCGGATGTAAATCTGCAATATTTTTATTTCACATTAGGAGAAGCCTATTTCATGCGGGCATGGTTCCAGTTCGATCTGTTGCAGAAATATGGCGGTGTTGCATCCGACGGTAAAGCATACGGATTCCCTATTTCTACCAAATACCTGACTACGGAGATGGATTTAGATATGCCTCGTAATACATATGATGAATGTGTAAAGCGCATTGTAGCCGATTGTGACAGTGCTTATAAATATCTTCCGTTGGTATATTCGAAAAGCACTGGAACTTTGGCCGATGGATTGATAACCGAATCGGGACATGCATCGGGAATGGCGGCTTTAGCGCTGAAGGCAAGAACATATCTTTATGCGGCCAGCCCGGCTTATAATCCGGAAAATGATCATGAAAAGTGGGTCAAAGCTGCCCAAGCAGGCAGGGAAGCCATCGATGCCATTGGCTTTACTGATTTACGGGCTTTTGCGATTTATATTAATAAAAGCCGTTTGAATGACGGAGATTATACCAATCCGGATATCTTCTTCAGAGGACCCGTTCAGAGAGAAGTCACTACCTACGAAACCGAAAATTTCCCGCCGCGGGCCGGTTCCGGAGGCGGATATATAAATCCGTCTCAAAATTTGGTGGATGCTTTCCCGATGAGCGACGGTTACCCTCGGACTTCTCCGTCTGAAACGACGCCGTATGACCCGAGTAATCCTTTTGAGGACAGAGATCCGCGTCTCGACTTGTTTATCATTCGTTCGGGAGAATCTTTTGCCGGGATTACAATCGACACAGAAGTGGGTGGATTGGACGGTTACGGTACCGATGTGAATGCAACCCGTACAGGATATTATTTACAAAAATTGTTGGATGAAGATGTCCGGATCGAAGCCGGTAAAGTCGTTACCACAAGTTTTGCAGCCATATTGTTGGCACGTCCCGAATTATATCTGAATTTTGCTGAAGCAGCTCTTATGGCAACCGGAAGTCCGGATGATAATACATACGGGTATTCGGCAAGAGAAGTATTG
This sequence comes from uncultured Bacteroidales bacterium, assembly GCA_949297285.1. Taxonomy (GTDB): domain Bacteria; phylum Bacteroidota; class Bacteroidia; order Bacteroidales; family Coprobacteraceae; genus Coprobacter. Next base: position 25,924 of record CASFRL010000103.1, on the reverse strand, counting down.
GAGAAGGTTCGGAAGAGAGCCTTAGGATCGAATAAGGACAAATATTTGTCGTTGGTAACATCGACCGACGAGTTTTTGAGTGTACTTAAAAATGAACGTCGTATAGAACTCTGTTTCGAAGGTCATCGTTTCTGGGATTTGCGGCGTTGGAGCACAGGAGCTTCCGACGTTGAGGCTATTAATGAGCCGGTATATGGCATATATTCAAATGAACCGCTGGAATTGAGACAATACAGATCGCCTTATATGCCGATACCATATAGCGAAATGATAAAAACAAATAACTTGGTTAATAATTCCGGTTGGGAATAAGGGAAGAATAAACAAGATTTGGATATTGATTAATAAAATTAAAATCAAGAATATGAAAAAAATCTTTATAGCAACAGCCTTGATCTTGGTTTCTTTCGGGTGTAAATATGATGATGATTATTTAAATCCGAGATTGGAGACGAAAGCATACTTTGCCTCGAAAACTGAATATACCCGATCTGTAATCGTCGGTGAGGGTATGCAGTTTAGAATCGGTGCTGCAATGTCAGGCGTTATAGAAAATACTCAAAATGAGACTGTCGATATGATTATCGATAAAAGTGCTACCTTATCGGAAGGGAAAACGTTGTTACCCGATACGCATTATAATTCGTCCGATTTATCCGGAACGATTCAGGCAACGATACCGGCAGGAGATTTTTTGGGATATTTTACCGTTAAAATGGACTCGATCAATTTCCTCTCGGATGCAAAATCTTTGACCGGGGAGTATGCCATTCCGGTAAAAATTGTCGGAACATCTTTGGAGTCGATAAATGAAGAGTTGAGTTCTGTACAAGTATTTGTAAAATACATGACTACGTTTGACGGTTATTATCTCTATCGTTCGACCATAAAGAAAGAAATGAACGGTATCATCGATGAAGAGGAAACCGTGACCGAATCTTATCCGAATGAGTCAGATAATAGTACGTATCGGTTAGAGACCAAAGCTCCTTTTACGGTGAGTGTAACGCCGGCCGTCAGCTCCTTTATGAACGGGGTGAAATTTGACTTGACTTTGAATGAAGACAATACCCTCACTTTGGATGCAGTGTCTGGTTCTCCGGAAGTAACGGCCGATGGGGAAAATACATATAATAAGAAAACTCGGGATTTGACCTTGAATTATAAATATACTCAAGACGGAGTTGTTTATCATGTCTCTCAGGAGTTGATCTTCAGAAACCGTATGGTTGATGAAGTAAATCAGACACGAGATTATCTTAGTTATTTTAATTGAAAATAAGGCCTTTTGCAGATAAGAATAAGTATTTTATGAATAGAATATTGTATATAATTTTTAGTGCTGTTCTTGGGTTAGGAATGCTGTCGTGTTCTCCAGATGATAACGATGCTTATATTTCCCAAGTAACAGGAAGTGATGAAGACGAGGGCACAGAGGAGTCTGGAGAGATGTCTTTGGTCTTTCAATCCGGTTTTGAGGGGAATACCCGTATTATTCAGTATGGAGAGTCGACAAACGACAATATCATAGGTTTTGATCCGGACTTGGAAAAGAGTAATTGGAATGATTTGAATACCAATGAGATAAAGACCATGTATATCAACTACGCCGGAGGTGACAAGAATATCCGAGGGGCCGAAATCGTTCAGGACCCGACCAATCCGGATAATAAGGTATTAAGATATTGGGCGAATAATTATTGGTCGACCACAGATGGTGAAGAAAAAACTCGTGTACAATTAGAACTTTATGATATAAAAGACGGCTATAAAGAATTTGCACAATCGGTAAGGGTATATATTCCTGAAGACTTCCGTTCGGCGTTGAAAGGATATTCGAAAAGTATTACCTGGTTTACGATCTCTGAATTCTGGAACAATGCCTCATGGGCTGAAGATTATGGTTTCCGGGTTTCTTTAGGAATCGGTCGGGATGCCGCTCCGAGTGAAGACTATTATTTCACACTGGGTGCTGAAGATGACGGTTTCAAAAATGTATGGACTGCTACGGACAAAAAGGTGAAGATCCCGTTCGGAAAATGGTTTACCATGTATTATTTATTTAAAGAAGGCAATAAAGAAACCGGTCGTTTTTACATGACGATAAAACCGGACGGCGAACAAGAGCAAGTCGTATTTGATGTACATGATTTTACACACTGTACGACAGACCCATCGCCCGATGGATTGAATGCGTATAATCCGATGAAAATGTATACCTCGAAAGAGTTGATGCAATATGTAAACTTAAGAGGAAAAACATTGGAAATCTTTTGGGATGATTTTAAACTATGGAAAAAAAATTAGTGTAAAAGAATGGAAATGAAATTTTTGATAAAAAAGCATAGCTCTTTATATAAGGCATTTTTAATATCTTCTATGTCTTTTATTTGTGGCAGTTTGATGGCACAAAAAGCACCTTTAATGGTTGCCGATTTCGAACATCAAAAGGAGGTAGAAGCACTTCCGTCAGACTTGGAGCTGATTTTTCAGTCTGGGTTTGAGGGTAATACCAAGATCGTTTCTCGGGGCGTAGACGATGATATTGTAGGGGCTGATCCGAATTTGCCGAAAAGCGACTGGGATGCACTGAAACGTGATGTGATGAGCACGGTCTATTTCAATTATACCGGGGGGGATGCCTCTAAACGTTATGCGAAAATTATCGATGATCCGACCAATCCGGGAAATAAAGTCCTTCATTTTTGGCTGAACGACTATTGGTTGGCCTCTGAAAATCAAGAAAAAGCTCGGGTACAGTTAGAGTTTCATGGAATAAAAAATGGATTTAAGGAATTTTACCAGTCTGTAAGGGTATATCTTCCGGAAGATTTCAATACGGTAAAAGAGTATCCGAAGGCATTGGGTTGGCTGACGATTGCCGAGTTTTGGAATAATGAGTGGTGGAGTGCCGGTGAGCAACACGGTTTCCGTATGACTATGGGTATTGGCAAAGATGCCGGAACGGTAGATCATTTGTATATTACTTTAGGTTCGGAAAGTGCCGGATTCAACGAGGTTTGGAATGCCACAAACCCAAATGTGAAATTGCCTATCTGCAAATGGTTTACTCTTGAATATTATATCAAGGAAGGAGATGCCGATAATGGACGTTTCTATTTGGCAATAACACCTGACGGAGAAGAAAAGCAGGTTGTATGTGACGTACACAATTTTACGCATAATCCGACTGACCCCAATCCGGATGGTATTACAGAATATAATCCGATAAAATTATATACGTCGAAAGAATTGGTCAGCTTTATGAAGTCAAAAGGGAAGACGTTGCAAATCTATTGGGACGATCTGAAGTTATGGGTGCCTAAGAATCAGTGATTTTTATTCAAAAAAAGATGAAAAAAACAATAACATATATCCTATTTCTGCTCATGCTTTCGGTAGCGGGTCGTGCCCAAGATGTAGAACGTCCGGCCTTATATGGAATTGCCAAAATGACGTATCGCATCAGTAGCTTCGATTTGGCAAAGCGTTATTATGGAGATTTCTTGGGATTCTCAAAAGCTTTTTCATATTCCGGAGAAGAGGGGATGATCGATTCGTATAAGGTAAATGACCGGCAGTTCCTGGAATTTGTCGAAGATAAAGAAGCTCCTGACAAGAAACGCCTCGTTTCGATCTCTTTTGAAACCGAAGATGCTCAGAAGATGCAGGAATATCTTTTGGCAAAAGGCGTAAAATTAGACAAAAAGGTATATACAGATGGTGCGGGAAATAAAGTCCTATTGACACACGATCCTTCCGGAATTCCGGTCGAATTTATTCAATATATGCCTGAATCGAAACACGTAAAAAGTCAAAATAAGTTTTTATCTCCGCAACGGATATCGACACGTATTCACCATGCCGGACTTTATAGTCTGCAAATGTCCGAGAATCCTGAATTTTATACCCGGATTTTAGGATTTCAACTGATTCTTCGGATACCGGCAAATCGGGAAGAAGATCCTAAACTCCTCTATTTCAGAATTCCGGAAAGCACAGAGATGATCGAGTATTATCCGTCTCCGGATGAAAATTTCAATCATCCGTGTTTTGTCACAATGGATATGCAGGAAACCTATTCGATCTTGCGTAGCCGGAAAAAAACAGAGGCTTTGCCACCTCCGGGAATGGGCATGGGCAAACGATGGTTATTGAATATTTGGAATCAAGATGGGACGAAAGTCGAATTTACTGAGCCGTATATATCTATCTTTTAAAAGGTGTTTTTAGGTTTTAAAGATAAGGAATTATGAAAAAGATATCGAGAAGAAATTTTTTAAAAACGTCTGCAGCCGTAGCTTCGGGCCTGATGTTGTCGACTGAAGAGTCGTGGGCAAAAGAAATTATGCCTTCGGATAGTGCAAAAACATTATCGAATAATAACAACGGGTATATTTATGATGCAAAGGGCTTACCGACAGTTGTGTTGGGTAAGACCGGGGTTACTGTGCCTCGTATGGCTTTTGGCTTGGGTAGTCGTTTTTGTACAGTAAAAAGTGAAGAAGAAGCTGACAATCTTTTGAGAAAAGCTTTGGACAATGGCTTGTATTATTGGGACACGGCCAGTGTTTATTCCAATGCCGACGGGACAATTATCAGTGAAAGCCGTATCGGAAATGTAGTCAAGGAAAATCGAGATCGGATCTTTTTGTCGACAAAAATTTCGAATCGGGACCCTTACGAGGCAATGAGAAGTATCGAATTGAGTATGAGACGTATGGGAACAGATCGGTTTGATGTATTGATGATTCATGATGTCCATTCTCTTGAAGACAACAAAAAAATTCTTGAAAAAGGCGGATTGCTTGATATTCTCTATCGAATGAAAGAAGAGAAGGTAACCCGTTTTATAGGATTCTCGGGACATGCCGATCCTAAAGCGCTTACTGATATGGCTGAGAAAGGCGATTTCGATACAATGTTGTTTGCAATGAACCATTGGCCGGGTGGAAAAGATGACTTGACCGATCGGCAAGAACAGGTAATTCCGGTAGCCCAAAAGAAAAACATGGGAATTATGTTGATGAAAGTGATAAGACCTTTAGATACGATAAAGGGGTTGAATGCCGATGAGTTGGTTCGTTATGCATTGTCTTTGAAAGGACCTCATGGAATTACCGTAGGAATGGACAGTATGAAAGTCCTCGAAAGTAATTTGAGAATATTGAGAGAATTCAAGCCAATGAGTAGTCTTGAAATGGAACGGGTCGAAATGGCGCTTACACCATTCTTCCATCATGAAAACTTACCGTGGATGAAAAAAGACTATTTCGACGGTTTTTGGTCTTAATCTTAACTTAATGTAATTGACGTAAGCAAAATAAAGGTGTGAGTATTATGAACGTAAGAGTATGGCTTCTGATTTGTTCGATGGGACTTTTCTTTTCGTGTTCTCAGAAAAAAAATAACGATATAGAAGAGGTACGTGAATTTATCCATAATTCATGGGATAAAACCGTGAGATTTAATCAGAAGGGTGATAGTACATTGATCGGGTTGCCCTATCCCTATACCGTTCCTTGTATAAATGATCATTTTCAGGAAATGTATTATTGGGATACCTATTTTACCAATGAAGGGATGATCCTTGACGGGCATCTTGATTATGCAAAGAATAATGTAGACAACATGCTGTATATTGTTGACAAATACGGAAAAATGTTGAATGGTAACCGGACCTTTTACCTGAACCGTTCTCAACCTCCTTATTTGAGCATGATGGTGGCAAGGGTATATCAGGAGAATAAAGATAAAGAATGGCTGAAAAAAGCTTATAATACGTTGAAAAAAGAGTATCGGTTCTGGATGACGGAACGTATTACCCCGGTCGGACTGAACCATTATGCCAATTCGGCTTCACAAGCCTCGATAGACTCTTTCTTATATGTGGGGAGTGAGCGTTTGGGTACCGATTTCAGAAAAAAAGGTCTGTCCGACGAACAGTTGACTTTGTTGGGACGGAACCTGCTGGCCGAGTGTGAATCGGGTTGGGATATGAATCCCCGGTACGAGATGCGGTGTCTCGATTTCTGCCCGATAGACTTGAATTCGAATCTATATTTGTATGAGAAGAATTTTGCCTATTTCGCCAATGAATTAGGACTTGCCGATTCTTCAAAAATATGGACTGATCGTGCGGCACATAGAAAAGCTTTGCTAAAACAGTATTGTTATAATGACTCAGATCGGCTTTATTATGATTATGATTATGTAAATGACCGACAATCCGATGTCGTATCCGCAGCAATTTTTAGTTTGATGTATGCTAAAGTGGTCGACCAGTCTGAAGCCGATAATCTTGTGAAGGCATTGGATAAACTCGAATTTGAGTATGGAATTTCGACTTGTGAAAATCGAGATTATCAATATTCTTATCAGTGGAGTTATCCTAACGGTTGGGCACCATTACAATATTTGACAGTTAAAGGTCTCGATAATTACGGGTTTAAAAAAGATGCCCGGAGAATTGCCCAAAAGTATGTAGATATGGTAACCAATACTTATAAGACAACGGGGCATTTATGGGAGAAATATAATGTCCGTAAAGGAAATGCCGATGTCCGTAATGAGTATGAGATGCCGACAATGTTGGGCTGGTCTGCAGGAGTGTATGTTTCTCTGACTGATTATCTGGCCGATAAATAAGTTTCTGATTTGTAGGATGAGAAATAGTTGTCGGGCTTTTAAATTTTATATAACTAATTATCTATGATGAGAGAGATTTTTTCATTGCGGTTTATTTTGTTGATGTTGACAGGAATATCCTTTCATCTTTCATTTGCACAAACCGACGGTTGGTGTATTACTCGTTTTACAAAAGATAATACAACCAGTAGTACAGTGTTGGAGGTTGTAGATAATCCGATGAAAGAATCGGGGACGAATGAATCGGAAAAAGTTCTGAAGTTGAGCAATATCGATAGACGTGGTTGCATTTGCTTGAATCTGACAAGATATATAGGGGATGCGCAAGATCGTATCGATATCGGAGAATATGACCGGTTACGTTTTAGATACTATATCGTGAATCCCCCGTATTCAGATTATAAAGTGCGTGTACGAATGGCCGATGGAACGGGTGATGTGGTCGATGCTGAATGGACAGATATCGATAAAAACTGGAAAACCGCGACTTTTAGTTTTCCCAAAGAATCGGAAGCCACTTGGATACAGATACAGTCTTATTATACATCGGTCGGTGAATGGAATGATTTGTTTCCCGGAATGGAAATATATCTCGATGATGTGGAGTTGTTAGATTCAGAGTACGAGGTTGCGTCCGTGACGGAGAATCGAGAGGGTGATATTATTTTTTGCCGGAAGGCCGGAGGGGTGACGATCCGAAATTTGCAACCCGGAGCCGAGGTTTCTGTCTATGACGTGTTGGGAAAATTGCTTTCGACCGAACGTGCAGAAGGTTATGAGATAGCATGTGATATTTCGGGGAAAGGCGTATATATAGTTACTGTTGCAGATGGAGGAAAATTTTATAGTCGTAAGATTTTGATTGATAATTAAATATAGAGTTTGATCTGCTTTTTTATTAACATGGTGCCGTTAGGTACCCCTAAATTTTTATTATTATGAAGAAAATTTTTTTACTTTTTGCTTGTATGGCTGCAATGAGTGTTTATTCTCAGTCTTCAGTAATGGTAGCCAACTTTGAAGATGATGGTAGTGATAGAATGTGTACTGATCGGATTATGGATGATGGTTTGACATATAGTGAGACCGGCGTAGATAATCCTCTTCAGAATGAAACGAATCCGTCGAGTAAGGTAATGTCTTTGTCTTATATTCAAGGTGGAGGACAAACTCGTATCGGGCTTGCCGGTCAATGGGATGGATCGGGATATGTGCCGTTTGCAGAAGAGGATCAGATCTTCTTGGCCGTTGACGGTAACATCATATATGATGTAGTTCGTATGAAAGTGTATGTTGAAGGCGATAATATAGTACCCGATTACATCAAAGGTTTCAGAGCCTCATTGTTTGACTATGCAGGTGGAGGTAATAATAAATTTACCGCTACATGGAGTAACCCGGAATATTTGGACATGACCACAACTTGGCCCGATTGGAATACCGCTACGATTAAAATGGACGTAAATCTCGGAAATTCAGGACGTATGATCCTTGCTCCTTATTTGATCTGGGATGGTGAAGCCGATGGTGTTACCATATATATCGATGACATCGAATTGTTAAACTCTGCCGATCTGCCATCTTCGATCGAAACCGAAACAGTAGAAAAATTGAACTGTATGGTTAATGGCAAGGATTTGACGATTGCAAATTTGGAACAAGGCGCTAAAGTGGCTGTTTATGATATCAGTGGCCGAAATATCATGTCTACTGTTGCCGATAGCAATAATGTTCGTTATACATTTGCTTCAGAAGGTATTTATATCGTTTCTGTAAACAATGGCAAAGATATGATATCTGAAAAAGTTATGATAAAATAATAGGTGTTGATTGAGGATATTTAGAAAATATCTTGAAAGTGTAAGATGGCATGTATAAATGAAATTCCGATTTTCATTTTGCATGCCATCTTTTTTGTCCTATTTTAACATAATTCGCTATAACAGAAAAACAGTAAAGTTATTTGATCTGTCAGATTTGTTTATATCTTGACTTTATTTCCCGAATTAAAAATATCGACAAGTAAAAGGTTAGCAGATAGAATGTTGACAATGTTTCGCCTACGATGTGTTTTCAAAATAGCTTGAAAATATAAAATTTTGTAATGCCCTATATCGTTTTGATTTTAAATATATTTTGTATCTTAGCATATCTTTTGAGAGTAATTTCACTATTTCGATTATTTAATTTTATTACCAAGATTGTTGTTGCATATAGAAATTATGTGTTGAATCGTTATTTATTTCGCATTATGAAAAAATCAAATTTATTTGTAGGATTGTTCTTTTCCTTGTTTTTATTGTCGGGGACACTTCAGGCAGCCGATAAAGATAAGGATATGGATCGTTTTATTTCGGATCTGATGAAGCGGATGACTTTGGAAGAAAAAGTCGGACAATTGAGCCAATGCTCGGGTGGCTTTGCTACCGGGCCTAATAATTCCCGCATTAGCCGGACAGAAGATGTGCGTAAAGGATTGTTGGGGTCTATGCTCAATATTTCGGGAGCGGCCGATACCCGGAAATATCAAGAAGCTGCGATGGAATCGCGTTTGCAGATTCCTTTGATTTTCGGTTTAGATGTAGTTCATGGATTCAGAACCGGATTTCCTTTGCCTTTGGCCGAAGCTGCCAGTTTCGACTTGAACGCGATCGAGATCAGTGCACGCTGTGCGGCGCGTGAAGCTGCTGCGGCCGGGCTGCATTGGACTTTTGCTCCTATGGTCGATGTTAGTTGGGATGCCCGTTGGGGGCGTGTGATGGAAGGTGCGGGGGAAGACCCTTATTATGGCGCTAAAGTGGCAGCAACACGAGTACACGGTTTCCAAGGAGATGATCTCTCCGATGAGGCTACCATATTGGCGTGTATCAAACATTTTGGCGGTTATGGAGCACCGATTGCCGGTAAAGATTATAATAATGTAGATATGTCGATGGGCCATTTTGCCAATTTCTATATGCCGCCTTATAAAGCCGGAGCAGAGGCCGGAGCCGCAACTTTTATGAGCGCTTTCAATGATTTTAATAATATCCCGTGTTCCGGCAATTCGTTTTTGCTTCGTGATTTGTTGAAAAATCAGTGGGGATTCGATGGCTTTGTCGTTTCGGATTGGAGCTCGGTGAGCGAGATGATAACCCATCGTTATGCTGCCGATGAAAAAGATGCGGCTTATAAAGCCATTACGGCCGGCTTGGATATGGAAATGGTGAGTGAGTGTTATGCAAAAAATTTGGTCTCTTTAGTCAAAGAAGGAAAAGTCTCCATGAAATTGATCAATGATGCCGTGCGTCGTATTCTGGAACAAAAGTACAAGTTAGGACTGTTCGAGGACCCGTTCCGTTACTGTGACGAGAAACGTGAAAGAGAAGTGATAGGTTCTCCGCAATCGAGAAAAGAGGCTTGCTATGTGGCCGAACGTTCTATTGTGTTGCTGAAAAACCAACAGCATATTTTGCCATTGTCTCCAAATGTGAAAAAGATCGCTTTGGTCGGAGCATTGTCGAAGTCACAGAGAGATATGTGCGGTTCATGGTCATGCGCAGACGAGAGTAAAGTAGTGACGTTGTATGAAGCCCTGCAGAATCGGGGAGTAGAGATCGATTATAACGATGGGTATGATATGAAGCAAAACAAGATTGTAAACTTACCCCAAACTTTAGCTTCAGCCAAACAGTCGGATGTAGTTATCGTTGCCATAGGAGAGACCTATGACGAAAGTGGAGAGATGAGATCAAAAGGAGATATATCGGTCCCTGCCGAACAACAGCAATTGGTCGCTGAATTGGTAAAGACAGGCAAACCGGTAGTCGTATTGTTGATGTGTGGACGTCCGCTTATTTTTAACCAAGTGCGGCAAGATGCTTCGGCCATTTTATGTACTTGGTGGTTGGGAAGTGAAGCCGGCAATGCCATCTGCAACGTGCTGTGGGGCGATTATAATCCGTCCGGAAAATTGCCGATGACTTTCCCGCTTCATAATGGACAAATTCCTATAAACTATCAATATAAAAGTACCGGCCGTCCCGAAACGAATGGAGAATGGGGTACAAGGTATATCGATATACCTACGGCGCCGGCTTATCCGTTTGGATATGGACTTTCTTACACGACTTTCGATTATTCCGATCTTCGATTGTCATCGGGTGATGGAGGTAAAGTTCGGGCTCGTGTATCTGTTGATGTGAAAAATACCGGAGAATATGTCGGAGAGGAAGTCGTACAACTATATGTCTGTGATGAAGTGGCTTCTGTCACTCGCCCGATTAAAGAATTAAGAGGATTCGAAAAAATTTCGTTAAAACCCGGGGAAACACGTACCGTCACATTCGATATAACAGATGAACAGTTGGGATTCTATGACAATCAGATGAAATATCGGGTAGAAAAAGGAGATTTTACATTGATGATAGGTACAAACAGTCAAGAATTGCAATCGGTTAAATATACTTTGAAATAAAAGAGTATAGAAATTTCTCGATCGATGATCGAAATCGACCATTGAAAATTGTCGGGGAAATGTGAAAACGGAATAAATAAAATATATATTACAGCCGGTTCGGGCAGAATATCTGATAGAAGACTATCCGATGCTCTGCCCGAACCTTTTTTATGTTTAAAACGCTATTTTGTCTCTTCTGTGTACATACTTAAATAATTTACGTACAAAATTTAATGTCTTTTTCTCCTTTATTTAGAACCTTTGCTACACAGAAAATTATTTTATCAATCAATTTATTCCAATATGTATAAACATTTAAAATCTATTATCATGAGGAAGAATCTTTTACTTTTCTTATTCTTATTTATGGTTGCCTCATGGCGTATGCAAGCTCAAAATTTGGTGTTTGCCGATTTTGAAGGTGCCGGAACAGATCAGTGGTGTGAAAATCGTATTACGAGTGATGGTTCTACGGTCACGATTGTGGACAATCCATTGAAAACGGAACGAAACAATTCGGATAAGGTGTATAAGATTTCGGATATTGTTGCTTCCGGAGCTATTTGTCTCGATTTGCAAACCTATTATTCGGGAGGATATCATGACCTGCCTGCGGAAAATGTCATCGATATCTTCAATGAAGACGGAACACTCAAATATGACAAAATCTCTATTAAATATTATGCCGAAGGAAATGTTCAATATAATTCGAATATTTCCAATATCAGTATAAAAGAACCCGATGGCTCGGGTGTGACCTTGACCGGAAAAACTTGGGATTATACCTTGGAACAAACATCCGGACAGTCATGGAGCGATTGGAACACGTTAACTTTCGATTTGTCAGGTTTGAAATCGAATCCGGGACGTTTACAGTTCTTTACTTATTATGTGGGTTGGGGAGGTCAACCGGTAACAGATGTGAATATTTACATCGATGAAATCGTATTTCATGAAGCCGAGAAAGTAGAACCGCCGTTGATCGTTGTTACTTCTAAATTGAATTTTGCCGATTTTGAAGGCACAGGAACAGATGCGTGGTGTGAAAACCGTATTACAGAACAGGAAGACGGTTTGGCTCCTAAAATTGCCATTGTGGATAATCCTTTGAAAACAGATCGGAATAATTCAGATAAAGTGTTGAAACTGACCGATTTTAATAATGCCGGTGCGATATATTTGAATATGACCGCTTATGGAAATGCCGGAACACCTTTGCCCGAAGAAGATCAGATCGATTTGGCAAATGATGACCGTTCGGCTTGCAAATATACTAAGATGTCGGTAAAATATTATATAAAAGGTAATTATACGCCGAGCTACTTAGACCAGATAAAAATACAATTCTTGGAATACTCGGCCGCTCAATCTGGTAAAGAATGGACCTATCCGTTGGAAAAAACTGCGGGTACAGATTGGACAGACTGGAATACCGTAACTTTTGATATAACTAACTTCAGTTATAAATGCAATCGGATACAGTTATTATCCTATTACGTAGGGTGGGGATTGGCATCACCGATTTCTGATGTGGAAATTTATATAGATGATATTACGTTCTTTACTCAAGAGGAGATACCACCTGCCCCGGATGCAGCATCTATCATGATCGGGAACTTTGAAGGCGATGGTTCCGACCGCTGGTGCGAAGGACGTTTGGTAAAAGATAATGATGCTTGTACCACAACCTATGAAATTGTAGATAATCCGTTGAAAGAAGATGGAAGAAATGAGTCGGAAAAAGTGCTGAAGATATCGAATGTAAATATGAAAGCTATGTCGGCATTGAATCTGACTCGAAACGTAGGGGGTGCAGATCAAATAGAATCTAAAGGTTATACCACATTGCGGATGAAATACTATATCCCCAGTACTCAATATCCCGATATGTGTGCGTTGTTGAAACCCGATGGCGTTGATCCTCGTTACGAAGGAAAATGGTCCGACCGGGCTTCTAATTGGAAAACATTGACATTCAATATAGATCCGAATACCGATGCTTCATGGCTGCAATTATTCTTGTATTACTCGAACGATGTAAATCTTGATAATGTATTGCTGGATGGTTTGGATATTTACATTGATGATATAGAACTTCTCTATCCTGAAGGCAAACTCAATGGAATAGCTGTCGATGAAGCTGCAATTACGACATTCGATCCAGAGGTAAAGACCTATGTTTATCCTTTGCCTTATACTCAAGACCCGGCCAACATTCCTGAAGTTACCTATACTGTGGGATCGGCTGAACAAACGGTTGACGTCATTCCGGCTACAAACTTGGCAGGAAGCGAGGCCGAAAAAACTACGATCTTGAAAGTAAAGACCGAAGGAGAAGAAACTTCTGAGTATAAAGTCGTATTTAATATAATGCCGAAAATGGATATCTATCTGTGCTTAGGACAGTCAAATATGAATGGATATGGATATTTTGCTCCTGAAGACGATGGCGTAGTAGAAAATACCTATCTCTTTAACTCGGACAATACCTTTGAAGAAGCAACCAATCCTTTCAACCGTTATTCTACGACTGCCAATACACAGTCACGTATCAGTCCTTCCTATGGATTTGCAAAAGGATTGATCGGGAAGACCGATTGCCCGATAGGTTTGATTGTGAACGGAAGAAACGGTTCGGCAATCGAACAATGGGATAAAGATTATACCGGTAATTCCGAACAACTCTACCAACGTACGCTGGAACGGGCTAAAGCCGCACAAAAATGGGGCGACATAAAAGGTATTATCTGGCATCAAGGTTGCAGCAACTCGGATGATCCGGAAGGTTATAAAGGAAAACTGAATGCATTGGTAACCGACTTCCGCACCGATTTGGGCGATATAGATAATAGTAAAATATTTTTCGTTGCCGGACAATTAGGCAATTGGCGGAGTGCTGTGGCCGATTTTAATGAAATGATAACGACGATCTCTACTTTTGTCGAAAATTCAGATTGGGTGTCATCCGAAGGTCTGACTCCTTGGAAAGATGAAACTGATCCTCATTTTGACCGTGAAAGTAATATCTTATTGGGAGAACGTTATGCCGAAAAGGTAATTGAGAAATATTATTCTGATCCTACTACATCCATAAACAACTCTGCTGTTGCATCTTCTCATATATATGTAGCCGGGAAACAGGTAATTATTACATCTGTCCAATCAGATTCCGTATTTTCGGTATATGATATCTCGGGAAGAAAACTGGCTACGCAAAACGTAGAGGGAGACCATGTTGTTGCCTATACATTCGATACAAACGGAGTCTATATCGTTACATTGGAAGAAGGCTCTCAAGTAATAAAGAAAAAAATATTGGTAAAATAGAAAATCTAGGATTAATATTATTGTGAAATAGAGACTGGGAAGTTTAAATTCTCATTGGTAGAGAATTGTGAACTTCTCAGTCTGTTTATGGACAACTGTTTATTTAGAACGATGGAACGTAAATTGACTGTTTTAGTTGCACTCTTATTCTCTTTGGGTATATATGCCCAAAAGCCGGCCGAAATTTACAAGAGCGGTAATTACACGTGGATGTCCGATAAGATTGAACAAGGAGAGTTTGTCGGTAGAGCCTTGTCGAATACCGAGATAACAAGTAACTATTCGACTGCTGTTGCCGGAAAAGATACATTGGATTATGCTTGGAAATTGACAAATGATATCTCGATCTATCCTCAATATAGCGCACCTACGGTATTGGAAAACGCTATTTATAATATGGGGCTTGATGAGATGGTAAAAGCCGTAGAACCGAACTTGACATTGAGAACCGGAGAGTGGTGGCCCGGTGTTTGGACTCGGGATATGAGTTACAGCATTATTTTGAGCATGGCATATATGCAACCGACCATTGCAAAAAATTGTCTCTTATTGAAAGTAAACCGGTTGGGGAAAATCATACAAGATACGGGTACCGGAGGGTCGTGGCCTGTGTCGACCGACCGTATGGTTTGGGTATCGGCAGCTTGGGAGATTTATAAAGCTACGGGCGATTTAGATTGGTTAAGATGTGTATATCCGGTCATCAAGAGGTCTTTGGAAGATGATTTTGTAAATGTCTATGATGCTGAAACCGGACTGGTGAGGGGAGAATCCTCCTTTATTGATTGGCGTGAACAGAGTTATCCGAAATGGATGAAACCTATCGACATTTATAACTCGAAATGCTTGGGAACGAATGCCCTTCATTATCGTGCTTTGTCGATATTGAGTCGTATGGGTGAAATATTGGGCGAAAAAGATGCTGAGATATATCGGGACAAAGCAGAAGCTTTGAAAAAAGCAATCAACAAATATTTGTGGATGCCTGATAAGGGATATTATGCCCAGTTTTTATATGGAAGGAACGGAAATGTCCTCTCTCCCCGAAGCGAAACGTTAGGAGAATCGCTCTGCATTTTGTTCGATATTGCATCACCCGAACAACAACAGTCGATTATCGAACACATGCCGGTAGTCCCTTATGGCCCTACAATTTTTTATCCCCAAATTTGCGATATGCCTTCGTATCACAATAATGCTATTTGGCCTTTTGTGACCTCTTTCTGGACAATGGCCTCTTCGAAAGTCAAAAACGAAAATGCCGTGCTTCATGGCATCGGCAGCGTTTATCGGGCAGCTGCATTGTTTGCCACCAATAAAGAGAATTTTAATGCTCAAAATGGTGATTGGGGAGCTACGGAGTTAAATTCCAGTATTATGTTGTGGAGTCTTTCCGGCAATTTAGCATTGGTACATCGAGTATTGTTTGGCATTTATTATGAAGAAGACAAGATTGTTTTTAATCCGCTTGTTCCTGAATCTATGTCCGGAAATCGCAAACTGACCGGTTTCCGATATCGGAATGCTATTCTCGATATTGAGATGAGTGGTCACGGCAGTAATATCGCCTCGTTTGTGTTGGATGGCAAAGAACTCTCGGAACCGCTCTTTGACGGGACATTGCGGGGACGGCATACGATAAAGATTACATTAGATAACGATAGTCATAGCAAACCCATAAATTTGGTAGAATATAGAGCAACATTACCTACTCCGATAGCAATAATCGATAATGACGTGTTGATTTGGCCTCCGGTTAAAGGTGCTGCTTCCTATAAAATATTGTGTAATGGCAAGGAAATTGCCGAGCAAAAAAAGACAATTTTTGCATTGGATGCTAAAAACAAAGGTGATTATCAGATAATTGCGGTTTCGAAAGATAAAGAGTCCTCCTCTTTTGCCAGTGAACCTTTGTTGTGGAATGATAATACCCGTCTGTATAATCTGAACGGAATAAGAATATCTTGTGCGCAAAATCGGAAAGTCGTTGTCCCGATCGAAGTAGCGGAAGAGGGGGTATATACCTTGGATTGGTCTTATTCGAATGGAAACGGATCGGTACCCAATAAAAACAAGTGTGCGGTACGTTCTTTACTGGTCGATGGCAAATTGTTGGGAGCCTCGGTATTCCCGCAATTGGGACAAGATAATTGGGAGGTACAAGGGTGGAGTAATCTTTCTAAAGTATCTTTGACTCCCGGAAAGCATGAGGTTGTTCTTGAATTTCGGAAAGAAAATGAGAATATGAATATCGATATAAACGAGGCCGTACTGTATACGTTACGGGTAGTACGCGTCAAATAATCGGTGAAATATCGAAATGTTGAAAAGTAGTTCTTCCGATCTGCAGTCTTGTTAAAAGCAATCTATTTTTATCTCATTGCTTTTAACAAGATATGTTGAGCTATCGTATAAATAGAGACAGGAATTTTATACAAAATCTTGAAGATTCCTTAGATTGGAAAAAGCCCTGATGGATAATTTTTATGCGAAATTAAATCTAAGTTTATTTTTAAGTTATATATTTACGGCGTAATTTAATTGCTGTAAGGGTTAAAAATAAATAGTTTTTGCATTTGTTTAGGGTTTGATCAATGTTTTGTTTTTAATGCTCCTGTACCCTTTGTGCTAGATAGATATATTATAAAAAAAGACCTTTTTGATGAAAAAATATTGTTTTTTTGTATGTGCATTCCTGTTTGTTTTTTGTGAGATATGGGCAATCGATATATCGCGGTATCGGTTTCATACGATTCCGGCTACCCATTATTATCATGGCATAATGGGGATTACAAAAGACAGTATCGGACGCATTTGGTATAATGGTCGGGATGCCTTGTTTATGTACGACGGTAATTCGTTCAGTCAAATGGATCAATATGTCGCCCGGCTTTTTCCCCGTACACCATGGAACTATAAAAGTGTATTTACCGATAAAGACAAACGACTTTTTGTCGTTACCGATCAAGGGTTGTTGCTGTTTAATTACAGTACCTCTCAATTCAGCCAGATTATCGATGGCGATATAAATAACTCTGTGGTACAAGAGCCCGATGGTTTGATGTGGATTTTGAGGAACGAACGAATTGAAACATTCTTTTATTCCGAAAAGCTTCGGCTTACCCTTCATCCCTATCAACCTAAAAAAGGATTGTCCGGGTTGAGTTACGTAAATGGATATGTATATTTTGCTGACGGAGACAATATATACAGGTTGAATCGGGAGATGAAAAAACCTCAATTGTTTGCCACGTTGAAAGACAATATCCGATTTATGAGGCAAATGATTGGCTATGGGGATGATTTTTTTGTGTTAACGAATCCGGGATTGTACCGATTGGATAAGAACGGGAATATCAAACGGAAATACACGATCAACAATGAAGACCTGAGTGATTTAAAGCACATGTATGTTGACAAATATGGAATCCTATGGGTTGGTACTCAGAACGGACTCTTGTTGATCGATCCTCGAACCGAAGAATTGACTCTTTTGCAATCAAAGTTGGGCGATATGTATTCTTTGCCCCACAATTCTATCTGGTCTATTTATCCGGATGCAGATGGCGGCGTTTGGATCGGTACCTTTGGCGGGAAACTGGGATATTTAAATTTTATAGAAAGTCATATCGTCTATAAATCACAGCTATACAGACAGTTGAATAATTCTATTGTCAGTTGTTTTGCCGAAGATAAATTCGGTAATTTATGGATCGGAACCGAAGGGGGAGGAATAAATATTTGGAACCGGGAAAACGATACATTCTCTTATTACACTCATTCGGATGGAGGAGGCATAAATTATGACCTGATTAAAGCGATGTTTTTTGACAATCGCAAAGAATGTGTGCGGATTGCTGCGTATAATGGAGGAATCATGGAATATTGTCTTTCCAGTCGTCAGTTCAAAGACATGAACATATATGATCCTAATAATTATACTCAGCAGATGAGTGTATATGATTTCGCGTTAGAAGCCGATTCGGGAATTTGGGTTTCGAATCCGGAAGAAACTCTTTATTACAAAGATTTGAAAACGGGAAAAGTCAGACAAATAGCCTTAATCGATATTAATGGAACAATTTTGGATGATATCTCGATCGAACGGATACACCGCGACAACCAAGGCAAAATCTGGCTGTTTTCTCATCGGGGAATCTATGTAATGGATGTGAAGACCAAGAAGATCGAAAGACGGTATTACATCAAAGATGTCCCCTATTCTGTAAATAATCTGATCTGTTTTGAAAAAACCAAGAATTCGGAACTTTGGCTTGGAACAATGGGCGGTGGAATAAACATCTTGAGATCGAACGGAACATATGAAAATATCGGTGCAGCCCAAGGTTTTGCCCCTAAAATCGTTTTTGGTATTGTGGAAGAACTCTCTTCGGATAATATCTGGATGAGCACAGATGATGGGGTATATTACTATGAACGAGAAAAAAATCGCTTTAAAAAAGTCGATATTTTCGATATGGAAAGAATAGGGTCGTTCTACCCCAGGTCGTGTTTCAGAACCTCTGCTGGTGAAATCGTTTTTGGAGGAACAAAAGGCTTTGTATTGTTTAATCCTCGTAATATCTACCAGAATATGCAGGAGCCGAAAGTCTTTTTTACCGATTTCCAAATAAATAACAATAGCATCAAGCCTGACGATGGCACTATCTTGAAACGGGATATTTCTGTTATGGGTGTAAATCGTTTCCCGGATGATCATATTACATTATCTTATGATCAGTCGCATTTGCGTATATATTTTTCGTGCGATAGCTACCTGAATTCGTTTAAAAATAGATTTGCATATCGACTGATCGGTGGAACAGGATATGAAGAGTGGCAGGTATTGCCTTTAGAACAGCGATTTGTGCAATTCTCGAATTTGACTCCCGGGTCTTATACGTTAGAACTCAAAGCGGCCAATAATGATGGATTATGGGGAAAACAGATAACTTCCTTGGATTTTGAGATAAAACCGGCCCCATGGTTTTCGCCTTGGGCATTTGTTCTCTATTTTCTGCTCTTGATCTCTTTCATCGTTATTATATACAAGTTGTATGCAAATAAGAAAATCTTTGACCATCGACTTAAATTAGAACAGATAAAAGAGCAGAAGATGAATGAGCTGATACAGTTGAGAACCGATTTCTTTACCAATATATCGCATGACCTTAAAACTCCGTTGACTTTGATATTAAACCCGTTAAGCCAGCTGAAGAGCACGCTGCCGGATGATGCGTCAGGAGTAAAATATGTGCATTTGATAGAACGGAATGTCATAAAAATACAACGGATGATCAGTCAGCTGTTACAGTTCAGGGAGATCGAAAGCAAAAAAATTACGTTGAATCCTCAGCAAGGTGATTTGATAAAATATATTAAGGATATATTTTCTTTATTTGAACCCTATGCCGAACGTAAATTTTTAGCTACAAATTTTATGGCGTTTAAGCCGAATTTACTTGTTTATTTCGATTATGATATTATCGAGAAAATATTGTTCAATCTTATCTCAAATGCAATTAAGTATTCACCTGAGGGAGAGAGTGTCACTTTGAATGTGAATTTAGCTAACGAAGAGGATTGCATTGCTTTGGAAAAATCATATCCGATCGAAAAGAATAATGTAGAATGTGTCTCTATCGAGGTTGTGAATACGGGAGTTGAAATTAATGATGATCAGAAACATAAATTATTCAAGTCGTTTTCGAGATTATCCGATAAGATTCCTGTTTTCGAAAATAGTACGGGATTGGGGCTTTCTATTGTAAAAGAGTTGGTTGAAGCCCTGAAAGGAAATATTATTTTAGACTCATCAAACAAGAGAGTCTCTTTCCGTGTCGTTATCCCATTTTCTAAAGTACAGAGTAAAGGTATTGGAGAGAAAGCCTTTACGTATGCCTATACCTTGTCCGAGTTGAAAAATATAGATGTAAACGTAGAAGAAAACACGGAAGAATCTGGATCCAATAAACGGAAAACTTATGATATCGTCATTGTTGAAGATAGTGCCGATTTAAGAAAATATATGGAGAAAGAACTGTCTGCATATTACAATGTTTATGTCGCATCTAATGGAGAAGAAGGTATCAATTTAGTCCATCGTATAAATCCGCAAGTTATTATAACCGATTTAATGATGCCTAAAATGGACGGATTTGAACTTTCGAAAATGTTGAAATTAGATATAAAAACAAGTCATATCCCTATCATTATTATATCGGCATTGGGAAATAATCCGGAACATAAAGTACAGAGTCTGAAAGATGGCGCCGATATTTTTATCGAAAAGCCATTTGATATAAATTTCTTGAAAGAACAGGTAAAAAATCTGATAAAAAGTCGGGAGTTATTAAAAGAGCATTATAGCAAGAAAATCGTAGCAGAACCTTCTCGAATAACATTTTCATCGATCGATGAGGATTTACTGAAGAAAGCAATAGGATTTGTAGAAAAAAATATTGATAATCCGGAATATAATGTCGAGGCTTTTGTCTCCGACATGGGCGGAAGCCGTACTCTGCTATATCGCAAGATCAACGAGATAACGGGTATGAGCATAAAGGAATTTATATTGGATATGCGCCTTAAACGGAGTGCTCAACTTTTGGAAGATACACAAATGACAATTGCCGAAGTCGCTTATCAAACAGGATTTAGTGACGCCGGATATTTTAGTGTATGCTTTAAAAAGCATTATGGCATATCTCCCACAGAATTTAAGAAGAAAAGCAGTTGACGGTTATAAAATAGTCGAATTGGCAGAGAGTCGGTTATGTTTCGGAATAGAAAAAATAACCGGCTCTCGTTTTTTATAAAATATAAATTGGGGTTGTACTAAATCAAATTATTTGTGTACGAAATTAAATAAGTAATTTCTCTATAATCTCAATATTTGCATGCTTTCGATATTTTAATTCTTGCTGTCGAAACATAGTCATCATTAGTATAAATTTTATTTTACAACCATGAAGAAGATTTTATTATTATGCTTCCTGTTGATTGGAACATCAATCGCGTTTGCACAGCCTAAAGTGCAGCTAATTCAAGTATCTGTATCTCCGGATAATCCCGATTGGTTATATAAAGTAGGAGATAAGGTGAAGTTCAATGTTGGTGTATATAAAAATAATGTGCCGCTTCCTGATGCTGAAATTAAATATGAGCTTTCGTATGATATGATGCGTCCTTTTGAAACAAAAACGCTTACCCTGAAAGACGGAACAGGAAAAATCAACGCCGGTACGATGAAAACTTCAGGATTCCTGCGTTGCATTGTTAAGGCCTCTTATGATGGAAAAGAATATACCGGTCTTGCCACAGCCGGATTTGAACCCGAAAAAATTGAACCGACAGTCAGCTATCCGAATGATTTCCTTGACTTCTGGAATAAAGCAAAAGCTGAAAATGCAAAAATACCGATGGACCCGAAAATGACTTTATTGCCCGAACGGTGCACGGAAAAGGTAAATGTTTATGAAGTCAGTATCCAGAATTACAAGTGGGGATCTCGTTTGTACGGGATTCTTGCCGTTCCTAAAGCTCCGGGAAAATATCCTGCCTTGTTAAGAGTGCCCGGAGCCGGAGTGCGTTCTTATAACGGAGATGTTTATAATGCCGCCAATGGCGTGATTACATTCGAAATAGGAATTCATGGCATTCCTGTTACCATGAAAGAGCAGGTATATGAAGATTTGAGAAACGGTGCATTGAGAGAATATTTCTATTCAGACTGGGACAATGCAGATAAAATCTATTATAAACGAGTTTATCTGGGCTGTGTTCGAGCTGTAGATTATATATTCAGCTTAGATAAGTTCGATGGAGAGAATATCATCGTAGAAGGCGGAAGTCAAGGTGGAGCCTTGTCAATTATCACAGCCGGATTGGATAGTCGTATAAAAGGGCTGATCTGTTATTATCCTGCCCTTTCCGATATGACCGGATATTTGCATGGCAGAGCCGGAGGGTGGCCGCATCTGTTCAACACCAATATTCCTAAATCGGTGTTGGATCAAAAAGTAAAAGTTGCATCCTACTATGATGTCGTAAACTTTGCACGTCAAATAAAAGTTCCCGGATTCTATTCGTTCGGTTACAACGATATGGTTTGTCCTCCGACGAGCGTTTATTCTGCAATCAATGTAATTACAGCACCTAAAGAATTGTTTGTTGTGCCTCAGACCGAGCATTGGACTTTCCCGGAACAATGGAATAAAGCAAATGCTTGGGGAATGAAATTGCTGAAAAAACAATAATACGATAAATAATTGCATTAAATAAAATAAGAGGGTGTATCAAGAGCTAAAATGGATGCACCGAAAAGTTGTTGATTGTAAAGATTAAATATGAAAAGGAGCGTATCAAATTCTTATGATACGCTCTTTTTATTTATTGGGCACTATAAAATATTTTGTATAAATTAGAGTCTCGTATTTTTTATTTTATACATTTGCAAAATGAAGAAGATTATGAAAGAAAAGAATCAAATAGTGCCCGATGAAGTGTTCAGCAAAGAATTTCTTAGCCAGTTCAAGACAAAAGCCGATGTAAAAAGCCCCATGCAACACTATTTTTATGATTGTAAAATAGTCCTTATTTATTAATTATGAAATTCACAAGCAGGATCGTTTTACTTTTATTATCTATTTTATTGTTCGGTTGTCCTTTTTGTCTTTCAAAATCGAAATATAAGAGTAATCTCGCTCCCTTGTCAGACCTGTTTTTCAAGTGTAATAAGTTTTCTGGGATTTGGGTGGTTGATTCTTTTAATACTAAATTAATGATCTTTTTTATGCGATAATTATATATTCGTGATTGTAAAAAAAATTGAACCATGAAAAATTCGATAATAACAAGTTTATTTTTGTTGTTTACTACACCTCTATTTGCAGTTGACGTTGTCGACTATGTTAATCCGCTTGTTGGCAGCATGTCCAAGAAACTTCTTTCGACCGGAAACACATATCCGGCAGTCGCTTTACCTTGGGGAATGAATTTTTGGACTCCTCAAACGGGAGAAATGGGAGACGGATGGGCGTATGTTTATACCGCTGACAAGATACGAGGCTTTAAGCAAACTCACCAGCCCAGTCCGTGGATAAATGATTATGGCCAATTTTCCATAATGCCTGTAACCGGTTGTAAAATAGATCAAGAACAGCGGGCAAGTTGGTTTTCACATAAGGCGGAGGTTGCTACACCCTATTATTATAGTGTATATCTTGCCGATCATGATATCACGACAGAACTGACGCCGACCGAACGTGCCGCGATGTTTCGTTTTACGTTCCCCGAAAATGATAGCTCTTGTGTCGTCATCGATGCTTTCGATAATGGTTCATACATAAAAGTGATCCCCGAACGAAAAACCGTAATAGGATATACGACCAAAAACTCGGGAGGTGTTGCTCCAGACTTTAAAAACTATTTTGTGATTACGTTCGATACCCCTTTTGCCTCGTCCGATATTTGGAGCGACAACAAGATCGTCTCTGGTGAAAAAGAGCTTGCCGCAAATCATGTCGGGGCGATTATCCGATTCAAGACCCGTAGGGGACAAGCGGTTCATGCCAAAGTAAGTTCTTCTTTTATATCGTTCGATCAAGCCTGGATTAATGCAAAAGAACTGGGAAATAGAAATTTTGAGCAGATAAAAAAAGACGGGAAAGAGCGGTGGAATGATGTATTGGGGAGAATCCGGGTCGAAGGCGGATCGGTCGATCAGTATCGCACGTTTTATTCTTGCTTTTACCGTTCGGTATTGTTCCCGCGTAAATTTTATGAGATAAATGCACAAGGAGAACCGGTTCATTATAGTCCTTACAAAGGCGGAGTAAAAAAAGGTTTTCTCTATACCGATACCGGTTTTTGGGATACGTTCAGGGCATTGTTCCCGTTTTTGAACTTGGTGTATCCTTCGGTTAATGAAGAAATACAGGCCGGATTGGCAAATACCTATAAAGAAAGCGGCTTCCTTCCCGAATGGGCAAGTCCGGGACATCGCTTCTGTATGGTCGGGAATAATTCGGCATCGGTGGTGGCTGACGCGTTCTTGAAAGGAATAGGCACAGCATATAGCGAGACCCTTTATGATGCATTGTTGAATGCTACGGACAAGGTGCATCCCGATATCCCTTCGACCGGAAGATGGGGAGCCGATTATTATAATAAACTCGGATACATTCCTTATGATGTAAAGATTCCCGAAAATGTTGCCCGCACACTTGAATATGCATACGATGATTGGTGCATTATGCAGATGGCAAAGAAATTAGACCGTCCAAAAGATGAAGTCGAACTCTTTCGCAAGCGCAGCCTCAATTATAAAAATGTATTTGATAAAAGCCATAATCTGATGCGGGGAAGAAATCAAGACGGTTCTTTCCAAACGCCGTTCAATCCTTATAAATGGGGCGATGCCTTTACAGAAGGAAACAGTTGGCATTATACCTGGAGCGTTTTTCATGACATACAGGGACTCATCGATTTGATGGGGGGCGAAAAAACGTTTGTCCAAATGCTCGATTCGGTATTTGTCGTTCCGCCTATATATGACGACAGCTATTATGGATTTTGTATTCATGAAATCAAAGAGATGCAGATCATGAATATGGGAAATTATGCACACGGAAATCAACCCATACAGCACATGTTGTATCTCTATAATTATGCCGGAGAGCCTTGGAAAGCCCAATATTGGATACGGGAGGTAATGGATCGGATGTATATGGCAACCCCCGACGGTTATTGCGGTGATGAGGATAACGGCCAGACATCGGCATGGTATGTCTTTTCGGCCATGGGATTTTATCCGGTATGCCCGGGTACCGACCAATATGTAATCGGTACGCCATTGTTCGAGAAAATGACCATCACCCTCGAGAACGGTAAAAAGCTAATTCTGAATGCTCCCCAAGTTTCTAAAGAGAATCGCTATATAAAAAAGATCAAAATCGACGGGAAGGAGTATAGCCCTACGTGGTTTTCTTATTCCCGACTGAAACAAGGGGCAGTGATCGATTATGAGATGAGTGATGAGCCGAATAAACAACGGGGAATCGAGAAAAAAGATTATCCCTATTCGTTGAGTAATGAAAAATAATAGTTTAATGATGCGAAAAATTTTGAATGTATGTATGGCTGTCGTTTTATCGATTTATAATGTGTATAATCTCAAGAAAAATTTTTTTATTGTATCTTCGCTGTTGCATATCGATCTCGGCTTTCTCTCAAAAAAAGGAAAAAACAAATGGAAATCCTATTTTCTCCGGGAAGTATGCCGATCTTGGAGCAATTGTATATGGTAATGAATATATACTACCTTGTCGGAATATCCAGAATAACGATCAATACGGTAGGTATTGGGTTGCTTATGCAATCTCTGATTCTCCATTCGGGCCGTTTAAGCGCATCAGAAAAATATTGCAGCAAGATGAACATGTAGCAACCGGAGCCGGGCATCATTCGGTAATCCAAATTCCGGGGAAGGATGAGTGGTACGTCATTTAC
>CASFRL010000102.1 GCA_949297285.1 uncultured Bacteroidales bacterium | reverse complement strand
GGAATGTGTTTACGGACATACCGGCTATACGGGAACGGCTTTCTGGGTAGACCCGGAGAACGACCTCATATTTATCTTCTTGAGCAACCGCGTTTACGCCCATCGCTGGAATACGGCTCTGATGACCTTGAATATACGTCCCCGAATACAATCGGTCATATACCAGTCTATAAAAGATTAACAACGTATGAGAAATTTTCTTTTTATCGTATTTTTCCTCTGTATATTCTCTATACCCTCCGTTTTGAATGCCAACGGAGAGAAAGGCGTTTTGCCTCTTCCCGACCAAGACTCCCCAATAAAAACATTCATAGATTCTATAACCCATGCAGATATTCAGTCGCAAGAATTTTCTCATCGGCTTGCATATTTCATGGACACGGTTATCGTCCAGCACCCCGATACGGTATTCAAAACGAGTTGCCTATTGATAGACAGTTGTTCCGGTAATAAATCGAAACAACGATGGATGCTCGATTTTCTGTTTAATCGGGCCATGGAGAGCCCAATCCCGTGGATGGAAAACGTTTGGGTAAAACTGGCAGAAAGATATTATTTAAATCAGCCCTCCGGAGATGAAGATCCGGGATGGTTAGAACGGTTGAGATATACCGTAAAACTAAAGAAAAACTGCCTGCTCGGTGAAAAAGCCGTACTCTTCCCGGCTTTAACCCTGCAAGGCGATACCTTAAATCTAAATGATTTGCGTGGCCGATATATGGTTATCTGTTTTTACGACCCGGACTGTACTCACTGTAAAAAGGCTGTTCCGTCGTTACATAAATTTTACAAACAACATACTCCGGAAGAGTTGACTGTCGTGGCATTCAATATCTCCGATGACATAAATCTATGGGGCTCGTTCATACAAGAACATAAACTGCAAGACTGGACAAATGTATGGGACCCTGACCGGATGGTATCTGAATATGACAGTTTCTACGACATGCCTCTCTCCCCTTCTTTCTATATTCTGGATCCTGACAGACGCATAATCGGGAAAGATATGGAAATAGACGAGGTCATAACATTCTTGTCTGATCGACTACAAAATATATAATGACAAGATTTTCATAAAAAGACAAGAAACTATATTATAAAAAACTCGGAGTTATCGATTACAAATACGACATTCGACCTCATGATTAAAAGCACAAAACTGTCTATGTCATAAAAAAAAAACAGCAAAGTCCGGAATTTCCCGGACTTTGCTGTTTTTATAATAATGCATCTTTATTCCTTATCAAAAACCAAGGAAAAAGGACGATCTTCTTTGGCGGCACCAAAATCATAATTGGGTTTATCGCCCATATAAAAGGTCAGCTTGCCGCCCTTCATAATATCTTCATACAAGATGTAACTGCGGGTGTAAGATTTCCCGTTCAATTCGACTTTCTGTATATAAATATTTTTCGGACTATTATTTATGGCTTCAACCGTAAACGTTTTATCTTGCGGTAACAGGATGACCGCTTCATCAAATAACGGACTTCCGAACACAAATACTCCATTACACGGATTCACTTGATAAAAACCCAGAGCAGAAAGAATATACCAAGCAGACATTTGCCCGCAATCTTCATTTCCGATAACGCCATCCGGCTGATCTGTATAAAAATTATCCAAGATATAACGGACCTTTTCGGCTGTTTTCCACTGTTGCCCCGCAAATGCATATAGATAAGCGACATGATGGCTCGGTTCATTTCCATGAGCATATTGTCCAATCAATCCCGAAATATCAGGAGCTGCAAATTCACCAAGATCGCCTTCTGCAATATAAAATGAATCTAATTTTTCAACAAAGCCTTCATCTCCACCAAACAAAGCGATTAACCCTTCAGGATTTTGAGGTACAAAGAAGGTATATTGCCATCCATTTCCTTCAC
Source organism: uncultured Bacteroidales bacterium (assembly GCA_949297285.1). Taxonomy (GTDB): domain Bacteria; phylum Bacteroidota; class Bacteroidia; order Bacteroidales; family Coprobacteraceae; genus Coprobacter. The sequence continues at coordinate 39,269 of CASFRL010000102.1, read as the reverse complement.
AAAAATCGCCACGCCCATGAACATTAATAAACGGATCATACGGAGTACGCCAACTGCCATCAGACATTTTAGGCCGAATAAAACCTATCGAACTATCGAAATAATTTTCAAAATAGTTAGCCCGTTCGGCAAACGTATAATAGTCGGACTGCTTTCCCATACGTTTTGCCATTTGAGCAATACCCCAATCTCCCACAGCGTACTCCATTGCATAAGAGGGCGCCTCATGAACCGAATCGCACGGAATATAACGGCGTTCCATCAAAAAAGAAATACCTTTTTGATTGGGATTGGTGGCCGACTTAACGCAAGCTTCAAAAGCCCGCTCAGCATCAAATCCCTTAAAACCTTTCAAATAAGCATCTGCAATAACCGGAATAGCACTATATCCAGGCATACAGTTCGTCTCACCACCAGCTAAAGGCCAAATAGGAAGGCGGCCTTGCTGATCATAAATTCCCAACATCGAATTTACAATATCCGGCACCATTTCCGGATGAATAATTGTAAATAAAGGATTTAATGCCCGATAAGTATCCCATAATGATAATGTAGAATAGTTATTATATGACACATTCGTATAAACCTTGTCATCATGACCCCGGAAATCTCCATTTACATCACTATACCTCGTAGGAGCAATACCGGTATGGTAAAGAGCCGTGTAAAATATCTTCTTATACTTCTCATTCGATGTTTTAATGGCAATTCTCGAAAGTTCTGTCTCCCACATTTTTTTACCGGCAATAGCGACACTATCAAAGTCAAAAGAAGGCACTTCGGTATCTAAATTTAACAAAGCATTTGTACAACTTACCGATGAAATACCAATTTTCCAAACCATATCTGACGGTGCTTTTTCAAAACGGGCAACAGCTTTAATAAGGCCACAACCTTCTTTTTCCTTTATAGGTTGATCATTATTAAAAAGTAATAAGCGATCAACAGGGACATTGCTTTGAATTACAAAAAATATTTTATGTCTGGGACTCCAACCTTTAGAAAAACGGTATCCTTCTATAAGATTACTATTTACCAGCTTTATATACGTAGAATCTGCTTGGTCTCCATTCCCTTCAACTAAATTAATCATAACATTTGCCGGCTGATCCGTCGGGAATGTATAACGATGTAGAGCCGTATGCGCAGTAGCCGTAAGTTCTGTTTTCACGCCATTATCCATCAGCAAAGAATAATATGCCGGTTCTACTTTTTCATTATCGTGGCTATAAGTCGAGGCATAGGCTCCTTCAATATTATCTTGTTCGCCTCTATTAATCTTAATGTCTCCGGGATATGGCATCAACTGTATATCTCCCATATCAGCACATCCTGTACCATTCAAGTGTGTTTGAGAAAAACCGATAATAATACTATCTGAATAGTGATAACCCGAACACCAATCCCAACCTTTATAAATATTATTGGGGCCTACTTGCACAGCCCCGAATGGGACACTGGCACCGACAAATACGTGACCATGACCGCCAGCTCCAATATATGGATCGACTTGGGTATAACGCTCCTCTGTAAAGACTTTCTCTTCTTTACAAGAGAAAAAGGCTATACAAGCTAATGTTGCTATAAACATCATTTTTGTTTTCATGTGCTACTATTTTTTGATATACAATTATAAAATTCATGTACAGAAAAAACTATCTCAAAAAAACTTGAAAACAAAAATAAATGGCAACTATTAATAAAAACAAAAAATAATCTTAATAGATGAATTAGAAAAAATATAATCGTAATTTTTCGGGATAAAATAGATCGATACTTGAGAAAGATTTTTCTTCAACACAAGAATATGTAATTTTTATGTTTTCAAAAACATAAAAATTTTAAAGGGATAACCCGACGCAAGTCTAACGACATCAAGCATCTTGTTATCCCCTCAAAATTCTACAAAATATTTTTCTCAATACGATAGCACTTCTTCCTTAATCATCAATCGGCTATCAATATACGATGAATGGTATATCCGTTTTCGCCCTGCAAGTGCAAGAAATAGGAGCCCGATTCGATATTCAAAGAAATAGATTTTCGAGGATCAATTTCGAGTTTTTTTACCAAAACACCGTCCAAAGTATATATCGAAGCAAGCGTAGTATCGGATAATCCATTAATCCGAATTTCTCCCCGAGAAGGATTAGGATAAACCGTTACCCGATCGTCATTGCCCACCGGCTGCAATCCCGATCCTTCACCGACAACAACTTGCCCGATATAGGTCACCTTATCAAAAGCGGTTACCGTCACGGTCAGAGTCTTATCTTCGGTTACGGCAGGAAAATCTAATTCTGCAGTCCCGTTCTCGACAGTTTTTGCAGCCAACAAGTCTCCATCTGCAGACAAAGCGACAAGAGCCCCTTCTTCATTGCAACCGACAGACAGGGTGCTAATTCCTTTATCTACGATACTGATATGAGAAACATTCATTTCTTGGGGAGCACGCGAACGCAACAACATACTCGGATCTCCGAACAGTATCCATTGACGGGCAACATCTTCTCCACTACCGCGATATTGGTCTATAACTTTCTGGTATGCACTATTCACGACTTCTCCGAATGTTTTCTGTGAGCCGGGGATATCCGAAGCAGTCAGAATACGAGCGATCTCATCTTGTCCCAACATCGGAGGATTCCACATGATTTGAGCTGAAGAGGCTAACATACCGACTGCACCAATCGGTTCTCCAACACTATTGCGAGCCCGCAAGAACGATTCGGCAAGACAAGTACCTTCTGCGAATTTTCCATTATCACACCCGGTAGAGATAATTACCGGCAATTTCTCTTCATTAGTCAATGAAGAGGGATCTTCGACCGAGAAACCCGATGTAACCCACTCCGACATATAGCCGTGTCCGGCATAATTTACAATTCCGGAACCTTCGTTCAACAAATCGGCTAACTCTTTTTTTGTACTTGTCTCATATACGGTATAACCATATTGTTCTAACGTAGCATTCACTTGGCGGATATGCTGAATATCCGTTTCATTATTATCGCCCAACTCAGTAGCTGAAGGATTTGCGATACCGATTGCACGAGAAAGCCAAGTAGCATTTTTATCTATATTTTTCTCATAAAATATAATCCGTTCGACCTGAGTTCTGACATCTTCTGCCGACTCTGCAGAGAGACGCCCTACCAAAACTTCCGGAGGATAAGAACCGGAAATATAGCCATATTCGGCATCGGTATAAGGTGTATACGGAGTTACATCATAACCGGGACAATAACAAATAGGTATCTGATCGGCATCCCCGACCAACAATAAATATCGATTCTGATGCGTTTGATAATAATCCTTCACATAATCTTTTATATCTTGACCGGTATTCCCCAATTCGTCCATAGAAATGATTTGCGTTGAAATTCCTTTCTGAATTTTCCACGCAACAAAAGGTTTCATCTCCTCCATATACTCCGGTGCACATACAATCAACATCTGAGCATGTGCCAAATAAGAAATACCCCATAAGAACAGGCAACAGAAGTAAAATTTTATTTGTCTCATACGTTTTACGAATTATAAACAAACATAATGGAAAAAAAAATCGCCTGTTATTTTTTTTGTTAACAGGCGATCGAATTTATAAATGTGGTCCCACTTGGGCTTGAACCAAGGACCCCCTGATTATGAGTCAGATGCTCTAACCAACTGAGCTATAGGACCGGTTCGGAGTATCTCCGAAAGTGATTGCAAAAGTAATCGTTTTTTTCAAATCGCCAAAATTATTTTTTATTTTTTCTATCATTTCTCGCTATTCGCCCCATGTCGATTTTTAAAATCAGTAAAAAATCCGGTTGTTATATACGTGAGAGACAATTTACTGACACATTTCGCCCTCATTCAGCTTTATCCCAGACAAGAATTCATCACCTGACACCAAGATCGTTACCTCTGCTATTTCGGGGGGAATATTGGAAATAAACGTTAATAGAGATTATGTTTCGTGTCTTATAGATAAAGTTTCGTTATTTTTGTATTCTGATTCATAAAATTACCGGTAGTATATAATGAAAGATATCAAAACCATTATTTTCGATTTAGGAGGTGTCTTGATGGATCTCGACAAACAAAAATGTATCGATGCATTCAAGAAGTTAGGATTTTCCGACATCGATAAATACTTGGGCAATTATGAACAAAAAGGGATGTTCATGGATTTGGAGAACGGAACAATTTCTGCGCCAAAATTCCGGGACGAAATACGACGGCATATCGGACAAGCAGTATCCGACCAACAAATCGATGAAGCGTTCAACAGCTTTCTTGTCGGAATACCGGGACAAAAACTGTCATTATTGGAGCAACTGCATCAAAAATATACGATTTTTATGCTTAGCAATACAAACCCCATTATGGTTGAAGGGCGCATTTCCGAATTATTCCGAGCCCAAGGGCAAGATATCTTTTACTATTTCGATCGCCTATATCTCTCTTATCAATTGAGAGCGACGAAACCATCACCGATAATTTTTGAAAAGCTCATTGCCGATTCGGGGATATTGCCACAAGAAAGTTTACTACTTGATGACTCTCCGAAAAATATTGAAACAGCCCGAAAATTTGGGTTTCATACACACTTAGTTGTTCCTCCAGAAGATTTTTCATTCATTTTCGATTGACATTACAGATGCAAATTATAGAACAACCTCATACGATTATCGGTACAGAGCTGGTTGCGGGAATCGGCTTTTTCGACGGAGTACACTCAGGACACCGTTCGCTGATTTCCGACATTATACTTACGGCCCAAAGTAAGCATATGGCATCGGCGGTTATTACGTTCCGCAACCACCCCCGGGAAATTCTGCACAGCGATTATTGTCCGCGGTTGATCAATACTTTTGAAGAGAAAATCGACAATCTTTCCGAAACGGGGCTGGATTATTGCATCGTTCTTGATTTTACGTTAGAGATGTCCCAAATGTCGGCATTAGATTTTATCAAGTTCATGATAAACAACTATTCCCTAAAATGCCTTTTTATCGGATACGACCATCGTTTTGGGCACAACAGGGCCGAAGGGTTCGAGGATTATGCACGATACGGGAAGATACTGGACATTGATGTCCGGCAAGCCCAAATATTTATGCCGGAAGGGAAACATATCAGTTCTTCGGCTATAAGGAAACTAATCGATGAAGGTAATGTTGCTGAAGCGGCACGATTTTTGACCCACCCTTACATGCTGCAAGGGACTGTCGTTGCAGGCCATCAAATCGGTCGAAAGATAGGATTCCCCACTGCCAATATTGCCGTAAACGACCTAAAAAAAATTATCCCGGCAAACGGAGCATACGCAGTAAGGGCAAAAACAAGCAACGGCGAATATCATAATGGAATGGTGAACATAGGGAAACGTCCTACTGTACATTCCGACGGGAATATCTGTATAGAAGCTCACTTATTCGATTTTTCAGGAGACCTTTACGGACAATCGATCGAAATAGAATTTATCGACCGTCTCCGTCCGGAACAAAAAATGAACGGACTCGAAGAGTTGACCGCCCAATTAAAAAAAGATAAGGAGCATGCAACAAACATACTCCTTAACTACCCTACTCGGATTTAATCTTTTGTTTTATTCCTCGTTTCTTTTCCTAATCGGAATTTCCCGATTCATACTTTGCTCTAAAGAAATCAGCGTTTCTGTTGCCGTAACACCGGGGATTTCCTGAATATGGCCGTTCAACAATTCCATAAGATGTTCATTGTCACGAGCATAAAGTTTACACAACATTGTGTAAGGGCCTGTTGTAAAATGGCATTCTACTACTTCAGGAATTTTTTCCAGTTCAGGGACTACATCCTTATACATAGAGCCTTTTTCCAAACGCACTCCAATATAAGTACACGTACGATATCCAAGAATTTTCGGATTCACATGATATCCGGAACCGACGATCACATTCATATCTATCATTCTTTGGATACGTTGATGAATTGCAGCCCGCGAAACTCCGCATTCTGCCGCAACATCCTTAGAGGGAATACGCGCATTGCGCATAATAATTTCTAAGATTTGCCTGTCGAGGTTATCAATCTTTTCCATATTCAAAAGCTATAGCTAATCATTTTGATAGCAAAAGTAAACTTTTTTATTGAATAAACATAAGGTTATCACGAAAAAATCAGCAAAAAGAAAGTTATAGATTTTCATTGTGCTCTATGTCTTTTCTCTTTAATGAATAATTTCAAGCAATTCGACCTCAAATATCAAGGTCGAATTTGCCGGGATATCTTTTCCTGCACCTCGTTCTCCGTAAGCCAACTCAGAAGGGATATAAAAAATATACTTAGATCCTACCGGCATCAGTTGCAAGCCCTCTTTCCAACCCTCAATAACACTTCCGACAGACAGTTCAAGCGGTTGTTTTCGATCATAAGAGCTGTCAAATTTAGTTCCGTTTATCAATGTCCCCGAATAATGGACTTTTACCTTATCGTTTAAAGTCGGTTTCTCTCCGGTTCCTTGTTTTTCAACGACATACAACAATCCGCTTTCTGTTTTTTGAACACCGGCTTCAGCAGCTTTTGCTTCTAAAAAGGCTTTTCCTTCTGCCAGATTCTTTTCTGCGGCAATTTTCTGTTTTTCTCGGGCTATCCGTTGCATTTCTGTCCCGAATTTATTTAAAATATCGGAGGCTTCTTCCCGGGTAAACAATGTAGAGTCTTTTAACAAAACGCTCTTAAATGCCTGAAGAAAAACGGTAGGGTTCAATTCCAGATCGCTCCGATCTTTAATCTCACCGAATGCTGCATTAATTCCATTGCCGGCATCAATACCGAAAGCGTAGCTAATGGTATCTGCCTTTACAGCCAACTGCACCGACGGCTGCTCTTTTTGCCGTTTTTTAAATATTTTCCACTTTGCCTGCGCAGGCATTACAAAGGCCAACAACAAGGCCGGCAATAAAAATTTGAATATTTTCATAGCAATGTATATTATCCTTTTTCTTATTTCTCTTTCTTAAAAAAGAAAAAAGAGAACCGGACATCGAAGTCCAGTCCTCTTTTCCTTATGTTAAAAAAAATTATTTATCGATACTCAACAACTCAATTTCAAAAATCAAAGTCGAATTAACCGGAATACGAGGATTAGGAGTTGTTCCGTATCCCAATTCTGCCGGAATATATACTTCATATTTTGAACCCGGAGTCATCAACATCAGTGCTTCATTGAATCCCGGAACTAATTGACCTACGGACATCGGAACTTTTTCGTTTGCATCGAATTGAGTACCATCGATTAAAGTTCCCTTGTATGTTACCATTACTTTATCGTTTTCAACCGGTTTTTCACCTTTACCTTCTTTGATTACCTTATACAACAAACCAGAAGCGGTTTTCTGAACACCAGCTTCGCCGGCTTTCTTTGCCAAGAAAGCATCGCCATCGGCTTTGTTCTTTTTTGCTTCAGGGGTATTTGCCAATCTTTCGGCTTCTTCTTTTTGTTTTTTCTCTTGAGCAGCCTGCATTCCGTTAAAGAATACCTCTTCGGCTTTATCTCTCGGTATCAAGATAGAATCTTCTTTCAATACGGTAATCAAGGCAGCCATGATCTCTTTCGAATTCATTTCGATACCTTGCTGAGTTTCCATTTGTTCGATACGTTGTTTCATATTCAAACCGATAGCAGCACCAAATTCATATGAGAATTTTGCGCTATCCGAATTCATTACCGATTGCATACCTCTGATAAATTGATCCATATCGATTTGTTTCGGATATTGTTTCAATCCCATAGACAAGTCAGAACCATTCAATACACCAAAAGCATAGCTGATGCTATCTACACCGTTTGCCAAGGCAGCTCCACTTTTTTTATCACAAGAAGTAAGTCCCATAGCCACTAAACCTGCAGCCAAGACCGAACATAAAATTGTTTTTTTCATCGTGTTTGTAATTATTATAATACTTTTATTAGTTCAACATCAAATATCAATGTAGCGTTAGGACCGATTTTTCCGCCAGCGCCATTTTCTCCATAAGCGAGATTCGAAGGGATAAACAATCGCCATTTAGAGCCTTCGGGCATCAACTGTAATGCCTCTACCCAGCCGGGGATCACCTGATTTACGCCGAATATTGCCGGCTCGCCCCGATCGACCGAACTATCGAAAACCTCTCCATTTATCAACGTTCCGTGATAATGACACTGCACGCGATCGGTAGACGCCGGTTTTTTCCCTTTGCCTTCGGTCAATACTTCATACTGCAACCCGCTCGGCAATGCAACCACACCGGGTTTCTTTTTGTTTTCAGCCAAGAAAGCTTCTCCTTCGGCACGGTTACGATCATTGATTTCCCGCTGCATTTGCATAAAGAAATCATTAATTACCTGTTTTGCTTCACTATAAGTCATTTCGGGTTTTTCACCTTCATATACAGCTTTTACTCCATTGGCAAAATCCGTAACTGAAAGAGTCTGGATTCCTGAGCTTTTAAAATTATTACCCATACTCAGGCCCAGTGCATAGCTTAATTTATCCATATATAGTCATTATTTCAACGAGATTTCTTCCTATCCCGCATCTTTATCCGGATTTTTCAATTACCGGGCGAAGATAGAGTTTTTATTGTATAGTTCTTTTATTTTCTATTAAAAAAAAACATAAATTTGCAACTAACCAGCAAGATAACCGTTTAAAAGTAAATGTATAACATTTGCTTGGGCTCTTTTGTTGAGTTGTTATTTTAAGGAAATAAACGTTATCATACCGGAGAAAGGAGAAATAAAATGAAAAAATTAGTAGTATTAACCGGTGCCGGAATGAGTGTAGAAAGCGGATTATCGACATTCCGCAGCGAAAACGGTCTTTGGGAAAACCACAAAGTAGAAGATGTCGCAACACCTGAGGGTTGGTATCGTAATCCTGAACTGGTACTCGATTTTTACAACAATTTACGTAAGAAACTGATCGAATCGGAGCCGAATGCCGGACATAAGAAACTGGCTGAGTTAGAGTCGGACTACGACATTCGCATTATTACGCAAAATGTAGACAATCTGCACGAACGTGCCGGGAGCACACATGTCCTCCATTTGCACGGAGAATTAATGAAAGTGCGTTCGGTACGGAATGAGCGTCTTATTTATACGCTTACCCCTGAACATTGCGAAATTCATCTCGGCGACAAAGCCGAAGACGGAGGGCAGCTCCGTCCACACATCGTTTGGTTTGGAGAGGCTGTTCCCATGATAGAACCGGCCATAGAATGGGTATCTGAAGCCGATATTTTTGTCGTTATCGGGACATCATTGAACGTATATCCGGCGGCCGGATTGTTGAATTATGTCAAACCCGGTACTCCGGTATATCTGATCGATCCCAATGAGGTGCATGATCCTTCGGGACGTACTACCCGATTTATCCGGAAAGGGGCTTCCGAAGGGGTAAAAGAGTTAGCTGACATTTTAAAACACGAATCATAAAACAAACGGCCGAAAATGAAAATTTTCGGCCGTTTGTTTATACTATTATATAAAGTAAGGCAAAAGACAAAACCGATCAATTCTGTCGTCTCTCTTTCACCGCTTCAATAACATTGACGATATAATCACCCAACTTCTCGCATTCCGAGATAATGTCCATAAAATAAATACCCGATTGATATTCATATTTTTTAGAGTTGATATTTTCAATATTTTCCATTCGAAGTTGATTCCGGAAATTATTGATTTCCATCTCTTTATTATATGACTTATTCAAATCAGATTCCACTATGTCATTTTTCTCAAGAATAATGTTCATATTATCAATTGCTTCAGAGACTAATTTGAACATCAAATCAATATCTTTCTCGATTCCCTCATTAAATTCGACTTTAGCCTCCTGTTTCCGAATCACGGTTCGTGCCAAATGGAAACAACTGTCTCCGATACTTTCTATTTCGGTAGTCATCGTCAGCATCGAACTCACTTGCAGTTTTCCGTCGTAACTCAACCGACCGTCGGCTACCTGATTCAGATAAGCGGCAATTTCCAACTCCATTCGGTCACTGATTTTCTCATACTTTTCGATCCGACTATATATTTTCGAGAAGGTCTCGCTACCCTCCTTCTCATGAACCAAATCTTTAACCATTCCAAACATCCGCTGTGTCCGTTGTCCGTATAAAGCGATCTCTTTTTTTGCCTGCAACAAAGACAACTCTGAAGTCGAAAGCATACCTCCGGAGATAAATTTGAGTTGGAACTCCTCATCGTCACTGTGTTTCAGCTTGATAACCCGAGTAACGATCTTCACATACAGATTGACAAACCAGATCATTATCAAGACATTGAGGATATTGAATACGGTATGGAAGAGAGAGAGGGCATAGGATACCGTAACCTGCATTCCCTGGTATTGTGCCCGCAGCGCCAATTCTTCGGAGGACAATCCGGCTGCGCTATCGGCCGAAATACGATTGATGACAGCAGGGCTATGCTGCTGTATGAATGTCATCAGATCGGTAGGAGATCCGCCGGTAAACTCTTTTACCAAATAACCTATGAAATGTGTGAACGGGAAGAAGAGTAAAAGCATCCAACACACGCCGAAGATATTAAACATAAAATGGGCAAAAGCGGCTCGTTTTGCAGAGACATTGGCCGATAACGCTGCAAGATTGGCAGTTATGGTCGTCCCTATATTTTCGCCCAAAACCATCGCGGCAGCAATATCGAAAGAGATCCACCCTTTGCTGCACATGATCAAGGTTATCGCCATCGTCGCACTGGACGATTGAACGACAATGGTAACAATCGTTCCGATCAAGAGAAAGAGCAATACCGATAAATACCCCATATTGGTGTACTCGGTAAGGAACGAAAGTATTTCTGGATTATTTTGAATATCCGGGACCGAATTTTTCAAGAACTCGAGCCCCATGAACAAGAAGGCAAAACCGATGATAAACTCACCCCATGACCTTCTGCGACTATTCCCCGAAAAGATAAAAGGTATCGACAACCCGATCAACGGAATGGCGAACAGACTGATATTGACTTTAAACCCGAAAATAGAGATTATCCATGCCGTCACGGTAGTACCCACATTGGCTCCCATAATCACCGATACCGATTGTGTCAACGAAAGTAGTCCGGCATTCACAAAACTGACAACCATTACCGTTGTTGCCGAAGACGATTGTATAAGAGCCGTTATCAATACACCGGTAAGTACGCCGGTCACCCGATTGGTCGTCATTGCCGTAAGAATCCCTCTCAACCGGTCTCCGGCTACTTTTTGCAGCCCTTCGCTCATGACTTTCATCCCATATAAGAATAAGCCCAATGAACCGACAAGCGTCAAAAAGTCAAAAAATGTGTACTCCATCTCTATTTACTTTTATTGATATTTTGTTCAATCCGTAAGGATTTATTATATTTAGCGGGTAATATGCTAATCGCAATATCGGAAGCAAAAATACGAAAAATAAGATAATTTACGGCAGAGTTGGCCATTGAATTTTCTCGAAGTAAAACATTATTCAATCTTTCTCTGTTACAAAACAAATTTATTATAACAACGACATCATGAGTAACAAAGTGTTGGTTTATTGTAAAAACACAGCCTGCTCTATCGAAGTAGAAGAAGGCTCTTCTTTACTTCAAATATATAACCAGTCTGGAACGAAGCTCCCATATCGTGTGCTCTGTGCACGGGTCAACAACAAAACCGAAGATCTCGATTACCGGGTATTTCATCCCAAAGACATTGAGTTTATCGACGCATCTCATCCATCCGGTATGCGGACTTACGTGCGCTCTCTCTGTTTTGTCTTTTATAAGGCACTGGAAGATGTAATGCCGGGAGCAAGATTGAGAATCGAACATTCGATCTCAAAAGGGTACTTTTGCCGGATCAACAACCGTCAAGAGATTTCTCAAGAGACCATCGGACGAATAAAGGCCCGAATGCAAAAAATCATAACGGATGACTTGCCTTTCCAACGGATCGAATGCAAGACTTCTGACGCCATAAAGCTGTTTAAAGAGCAGAATCTTTTGGACAAAGTCGATTTATTGGAGACCTCAAAATCTTTATACACGACTTTTTACAGGCTCGATAACTTGATCGATTATTATTACAGCTGCCTCGTACCGTCGACCGGATACTTGAATTTATTCGATTTAATCAAATATGACGGAGGTTTACTGCTGGTTCCGCCTTCTACTAAAGACCCTTCGGTATTGGGGAATGTAGTAAAACAAGATAAGATGCTGGCGGCATTCAAGGAATATATCCACTTCAACTCAATTATCGGATTAAATAATATCGGTGATTTGAATCTTTCCATAGAAAAACGCCAAGCTACGGACTTGATCAAGGTCTCGGAAGCCTTGCACGAAAAAAAGATCAGCAACATCGCCGATGAAATCACCCAACGCAACCGAAACAATTCCGATGCACGGGTTATTTTAATCTCCGGCCCTTCATCATCGGGAAAAACAACGTTTTCAAAACGGTTGGCAATCCAGTTGATGACAAACTTGATACGACCGGTAACGATATCTCTCGACAACTATTTCGTTGAACGGGAAGAGACTCCTGTCGATGAAAACGGAGAATATGATTACGAGTCTTTATATGCACTGGACCTGAAACTTTTCAACAGCGACATCAACCGGCTCTTAAAAGGGGAAGAGATTGATTTGCCCACTTACAATTTTGAAGCCGGTAAAAAGACTTACCGAGGGAACAAACTGCGCCTGAATGATTCGGAAGTTCTCATATTGGAAGGTATTCATGCCCTAAACCCGGATTTAACCCCCCAAATTGAGGAGAGACTAAAATTCAAGATCTACGTTTCTGCATTAACCTCCATATCGATAGACGACCACAACTGGATTCCGACGACAGACAACCGATTATTGCGCCGCATCATCAGAGATGCCAAATATCGGGGAAACACGGCACAAAGTACGATTGCCCGTTGGCCGAGTGTGCGGAGAGGCGAGGAAAAATGGATTTTCCCTTATCAAGAAAATGCCGATGCCATGTTCAATTCATCTTTATTGTTTGAGCTGGCTGTATTAAAACGCCGGGCAATGCCGATTCTCAATGCCGTACCCAGAGATTGTCCCGAATACGGAGAAGCCAACCGGTTACTGAAATTTATGGATTTCTTTTTGCCCCTCAACGAGCACGAAATTCCGCCGACCTCTCTTTTACGTGAATTTTTAGGTGGCAGCAGTTTTAAATATTAATATATCATGACTCCTATAAAACAGTTTTTTTTCGATTTTGGCGGAGTTTTAGTCGATCTGGATTTTGACGGAGCCGTTCAATCCTTTCAAAAGTTAGGAATCACGACGGACGGAATTTTCAATTCGGGACACTTCAAAAAAATTCTGAGAGATTTCGAGAATGGGAAAACCGCTGAAAAAGTTTTTTTTGACCAATTACGGGATTTCGGAAATTTCGAGGCTTCCGATGAAGAAATTCGAAGGTCTTGGAATATCGTCATACAAACGATACCGGCTTACAAACTGGAATTATTGCGCACATTGAGACAACACTTTCCTGTTTACATGGTCAGCAATACGAATATAACACATATTGAATATACGAGGCAACATCTATTCAGAGAGGGAGGATCAAACATCGACGACTACTTCGACAAATTGTATCTCTCTTATGAATTAGGGGCCTCAAAACCCGATATGGAATTCTACCGCAAAGTCATCGACGACGCAAAGGCTAACCCTGCCGAATCATTATTTATAGACGACAAGGAAGAGAACATCGAGGGTGCCCGGAAAGCCGGATTTCAGGTATGCCGAGTCACTCCGGATGAAAATCTACGAGAAAAAATATCTCCTTTTTTAACCGATATTTCTTTATAAAAGGAGCAATTTTGTTCTTATCTTTGCGGGACTTTGCCTAAACCCAAAGAAAGATGAATTGGTTATACAGTCTATTTTCAGATCACTCGGCGATGCAGGCCGTCGTTGTCATCTCGTTTATCTCTGCCATAGGACTGGCGCTGGGGAAAGTCCGCATTGCCGGAATCTCGTTGGGTGTCACTTTCGTTTTTTTTATCGGAATCATGGCAGGACACATCGGCATTACGATCGATCCGCAAATGCTTAACTACGCCGAAAGTTTCGGACTCATCGTCTTTGTATATGCGTTGGGATTGCAAGTAGGTCCGGGGTTTTTCGGACTTTTACGCAAAGGAGGCATCACCCTCAATGCCCTTGCTCTCACAATCGTATTGCTTGGGACGATCATGACATTGATCTTTCATCTAACGTGCGGCATTTCGTTACCCGACATGGTTGGTATTCTATGCGGGGCAACAACCAATACTCCGGCTTTGGGTGCAGCACAACAAACGCTGAAACAGATGGGGCTACCGTCCAGTTCTCCGGCTTTAAGTTGTGCCGTAACTTACCCGTTGGGGGTCTTGGGGGTAATTCTTGCCATATTCGCCATACGACGGATATTTATCCGGCCATCTGATATTCCTGAACAGGAAAAAGAAAAAAAGAAACCGGTATATATTGCCGAGTTCCAAGTCAACAATCCGGGAATTATAGGAAAGAGCATACGAGAAGCTGCAGCACTCAGCCCAAAGAAGTTTGTCATTTCCCGCCTTTGGCGAGAGGGGAAAGTCAGCATCCCGACATCTGAAAAAAAACTGGAGGCAAAAGATCGCCTGCTGGTCATCACTTCTGAAGAAGACATCGATGCGCTCACGGTTCTTTTCGGCGAACATAAAGACAAAGATTGGAACAAGGAAGATATCGACTGGAATGCCATCGACAGCCAGTTGATTTCTCAAAGGATTGTTGTGACCCGTCCCGAAATCAATGGTAAACGGCTCAGTTCTTTACGTTTGCGCAACCATTATGGAATAAATATCAGTCGTGTATATCGGTCGGGCGTGCAGTTGCTGGCAACACCCGATCTCGTATTGCAAATGGGAGACCGATTGACCGTAATCGGAGAAGCCGCAGCCATACAAAATGTAGAAAAGGTTTTGGGAAATGCCGTAAAAAGCCTGAACGAGCCCAATTTGATCTCTGTCTTTATCGGGATCATACTGGGATTGGCTCTCGGTACCATACCGTTTTCGATTCCCGGCATAAGCAGCCCGGTAAAATTGGGAATAGCCGGAGGGCCTATCATCGTGGGAATTCTTATCGGAAGTTTCGGACCGCGCTTTCACATGATTACCTACACTACCCGCAGCGCCAATCTCATGCTAAGGGCCTTAGGGCTATCGATGTATTTGGCTTGTTTGGGATTGGATGCCGGACAGCATTTTTTCGAAACGGTAATACGCCCCGAAGGCCTCATCTGGATATTGCTCGGATTTGCCATTACGTTCGTTCCGATAATAATTGTCGCCATAATCGCATTGCGAATTATCAAGATCGACTTCGGATCGGTATCCGGAATGGTATGCGGAAGTATGGCAAACCCGATGGCTCTGAATTATGCCAACGACACAATCCCGGGTGACAATCCGGCGGTTTCGTATGCTACGGTCTATCCGTTATGTATGTTCGTGCGTGTAATTATTGCGCAAGTCATACTGATGTTTTTTATCTGAGACAATTACGCCGTTTATTTTCACAGCCTATTTTTAAACCTATTATAACAATTCATTGTTTATTTAACATAAACCCATGAATTGTTATGAATAATCAACTGATCGGACTATTTAACGATGGATTCCCCCCAATTATGGATGGAGTATCCCTCACTGTCAAAAACTATGCTTACTGGCTAAATCGAAAAAATGAAAACGTATGCGTCGTAACACCTAAAATACCGGGAATCCGCTACAAAGAAGAGTATCCGATATACAGCTATACGTCGATTCCGATTCCTATGAGAAAACCTTATCGGTTAGGTTTTCCGCGCATCGACCTGCCTTTTTATGAGCACATCTATCAAAAATCTTTTTCGTTGGTTCATGCACATTGTCCCTTTTCTTCGGGAGCATTGGCCATGCACATCGCCCGCAACCGGCACATTCCGATAATCGCCACATTCCATTCCAAATATCGGGATGACTTCAAAAGGGTGATTCCCAATAAAATGTTGCTTTCGTTTCTTATCCGCAAAATTATCCGTTTTTATGAAGCAGCCGACGAAGTGTGGATACCGCAAGCCTCGGTAGAAGAGACGATACGGGAATATGGTTATACGGGGAAAGTGGAAATTGTCGATAATGGAAGTGAATTTTCGGACGAGCATGATACGTTGGCTATGAAAGTTTCCATGCGAAAAGAGTTGGGCATTGCAGAAGATGAACTCATGTTTCTTTTCGTCGGTCAACATATCAGGGAGAAAAATCCGGGTATGATCATCGACGCATTGTCTCTGATCAAAGAGCGACCTTTCAAAATGTTCTTTATCGGATCCGGATATGCCGAAAACGAATTGCATGAACAGGTGAAAAGGCTCGGACTTACCGAGAAAATTAAATTTATCGGAAACTTGAACGACCGGGAGTTGTTAAAACGATATTATGCCGCCGCCGACCTGTTTCTATTCCCGTCGCTGTATGACAACGCCCCCTTGGTTGTCAGAGAAGCCGCTTCGATGCAAACACCGTCTTTATTGATTTCGGGAGCATCTTCTGCCCAAATTATCGAAGATACACAAAACGGATTCCTGTCGGGACAGTCGGTTGCCGCATTCGCTCAGAAACTGGCAGAGTTGATGCAATCGCCCGAAAAGATACGTCAGGCCGGCACAAAAGCGTCACACACAATTGCCCGATCTTGGGAAAGCGTTACCGAAGAGGTGCAAGACCGGTATAAATCGTTATTGAAACGTCATGCTTGAAAGTGATAATACACAGACCAAACCGATACAGACTACAATCTATATATTACTGTCCATATCGATCGGATTAGCGGTAATAGGCTATCTTTTCCGGAAAGAGTTCGATCCCCGTATTTTCAGTGAAGCGACCTTTTCGGCCAAGACTGTCGCCTGCATCTTTGCAGCCGTCTTACTCATGTTGGGAAGAGACCTCGGGTTAATCTGGCGGTATCGCAAAATATCGGGAAACCTTTTAAGTTGGAAACAAGCAATACGTGTCAACATCTTGTGTGAATTTACTTCGGCAGTTACCCCCTCTGCCGTAGGAGGCAGCAGTCTTATCGTCATATTTCTGAACAAAGAAGGGATTAACGCAGGCAGCAGTACGGCCATGATGTTCGCTTGCTTATTTTTAGACGAGTTGTTCTTTGTGATCTCCATTCCGATTATCTTGATCGGGATATCCATTCCCGAACTTTTCGGGACAACAACCGTTCTTTCCCAAGGCATCATGAACCTGTTTTTTCTTGTCTATACTTTAATAACAATCTGGACATTGGTGTTATACATAGGACTTTTCAGAAAGCCCGAATGGATAGGCCGGATATTGACTAAACTATCGACGCTGAAAATACTTAAACGCTGGAAGCGGCAAATTTCGGAATTGGGCGATAATCTGGTGACCAGCTCCCATACCATAGGGAAAAAACCGTTCCGTTTTTGGCTTTCGGCATTCGGAGCCACGGCATTTTCATGGATATCGCGTTATCTTGTCGTAAATGCCTTACTTCTTGCATTTTCGCCCGTTATCGGGAAACAACTGCTGGCATTTGCCCGTCAATTTATTTTATGGATCGTCATGATCGTAAGCCCTACTCCGGGAGGAAGCGGATTCAGCGAATATATGTTCCGCGAATATTATGCCGACTTTTTCCCCATGGCAGGAATGGTACTGGTAACAGCCTTCGTCTGGCGACTCATCACCTACTACCTATATCTGACAATAGGTATCTGCGTAATTCCCGGATGGATCAAAAAAAATAAAGCCACAATCAAGGAGAAAGTTTAAACATCGCCGCAAAGTTTCTTTTATCACGATTTTTAACGGCTAAAAATTAAGTGAAAATTCCTTCTTTCAAATAAAATAAACTATCTTCGTTCGAAAATTCTCAAGAGAAGTCCGATGCTGAAACAACAATTACAACAAAAGCTGCAACAAAAGTTATCGCCGCAACAAATACAGGTGATTCGACTGCTCGAACTGACAGCTATCGAATTGGAAGAACGCATCAAACAGGAACTGATCGACAATCCCGCTCTTGACGAAGGAAGGGAAGAACACGAAAACTCGGATACAGACGATTTCGGCAACGAGGAGACCGATTCTCACGAAAGTGCAGAGGAGATCTCAATGGGAGATTACTTGACAGAAGATGATATTCCCGATTACAAACTCGAAGCCGACAATTTCTCGAAAGACAAAAAACATGAAGATATTCCATTTTCGGGAGGATCATCTTTCCATGATTTTCTTTTAAAACAATTAGGAGAAAGAGAGCTCTCGGAACAAGATGCCAAAATTGCAGAATACATCATCGGCAACATCGATGACAACGGATACCTGCAACGTCCCTTGTCGGCAATATCAGACGACCTTATTTTCCAAGTCGGGATAGACATATCTGCCGAACATCTCGAAGATCTGTTACAAATAATTCAAGATTTCGAACCGGCCGGAGTCGGAGCTTCAAACCTGCGCGAATGTTTATTGCTGCAATTAGAACGGCACGAGGGTACACCTGCCGCACTTCTGGCCTATAAAATCATAGATAACTCGTTTGAGGAATTTACCAAAAAGCATTACGATAAGATACAAAAACTATACAATGTTTCGGAAGAAGAGCTGAAAAAGGCCATTCACGAGATTACCATGCTCAACCCGAAACCGGGCAGTTCATGGAGCGACTCGTTTTCGGACGGAATGAGCCATATCATTCCCGATTTTATCGTCGATTCGCATGACGGAGAGTTGACTTTAACGCTCAACAACAGCAATATTCCCGAATTACGAATCAATCGTTCCTATACCAGTATGCTGGAAGATTATGTCGGGAACAAAAAAAATCAAACCCGAGACAAAAAAGACGCCCTGCTATTTGTAAAACAAAAACTGGATTCGGCACAATGGTTTATCGATGCCATCAAGCAGCGCCAACAAACGATGTTAAACACAATGCAGGTAATTATCGACCTGCAACGCGATTTTTTCCTGACCGGAGATGAAAGCAATTTGAAACCCATGATACTCAAGGATGTGGCCGAGCGCACCGGTTATGACATCTCGACCATTTCCCGGGTAAGCAACAGCAAATATGTACAAACCAATTTCGGTATATTCCCCCTAAAATATTTCTTTTCCGAATCGATGCAGAACGAATCGGGAGAAGAGATCTCTTCCCGAGAAATCAAAAAGATATTGCAACAATGCATCGAGGGCGAAGATAAACGCAAGCCTCTGGCCGACGACAAGCTCTGCGACTTGTTGAAAGAAAAAGGCTATATAATTGCCCGGCGTACGGTTGCCAAATATCGAGAGCAATTAGGTATTCCGGTAGCCCGATTAAGAAAAGAGATATAAATTTAAAAATTTGGTATGCAAATGAAAACGCTGGCTCATTTTTTTTCAGCAGTCTTGACTCCATTATTGATGCCGTTCTACGGTATCATCATCCTTTTTTTCTTCTCTTACCTCTATATTTTGCCGATTTCGATCAAACTGTTCATCGCATCCGGGGTTCTGTTTTTCACCGGAATACTCCCGGCATCGGCCATTTTCTGGATGTATAGGACGAAGAAGGTCAAAAGTATGGGCTTAAATGAACGGGGCGAACGAGAAATTCCCTATATGATCAATGTCATAGGATATGGGTTCTGCCTTTACTTTCTATACAAGGCCCAACTCCCTGTATGGGTACTCGGGTTCTTGGCCGGATGTATCGGTTCGATAATTACCGCTTTACTGATAAACACACGTTGGAAAATCAGTGCACACCTGACCGGGATAGGCGGATTGACGGGATTGGCATTCGGACTGGCAAGCATACAAATGACTTTTCCCATCGTCCTGTTCTGCTCGCTCATCTTGTTAACCGGGATATTGGGAAGTTGCCGCATCGCATTGGGGCGTCACACGTTGATGCAAGTTTTGGCCGGAATCGCCAACGGATTTATATGGGTTTTCGGATCGATGCTTCTCTTCTCATACTATATGGATATTTTCTGAACAGAATTTAAAACAACAACATAACATTACAAACCAATGAAAGCAATTGTCAGTATTATCATGGGCAGCACTTCCGACTTGCCAATCATGGAAAAAGCAGCACAACTGCTCAATGACTTCGAGATTCCGTTCGAAATGAATGCTCTGTCGGCACATCGTACCCCGGCAGAAGTAGAACAGTTTGCAAAAAACGCTGAATCAAGAGGGATAAAAGTGATTATTGCTGCCGCAGGAATGGCAGCCCACTTACCGGGCGTCATCGCATCGATGACAACTCTTCCGGTAATCGGAGTCCCTATTAAATCGACATTAGAAGGTATCGACGCCCTCTATGCCATTGTTCAAATGCCGCCGGGAATTCCGGTTGCAACGGTCGGTATCAACGCCTCGCTAAATGCAGCGATACTTGCCACCCAGATACTCGCGCTCGAAGATGAACGCATCAATGAACACCTAAAAGCGTATAAACAAGGATTGGCACAGAAAATCGTAAACGCCAATCAAGAATTGGCAAAAATAGAATACAAGTTCAAGACAAATTAAATAACAGGGAAATGGGGAGGGAAAAATTCTCCTCCTTTGTTTCCTATAATATCTTATGACTCGTATGGATTATTTCAACTACCATCGCCGTAAAAGCTCGGTGACACAAGTCGGCAATACTCCTTTAGGCGGGGAATATCCGATCCGCATACAGTCTATGACCAATACTCCCACCCGGGAGACTCTGCCTTGTGTCGAACAAAGTATTCGGATTATCGATGCCGGAGCAGATTATGTGAGACTAACAGCCCAAGGAACCAAAGAGGCCGAAAACCTTGCCAATATCGAAGAAGAGTTGCACCGACGCGGATATCATACTCCGCTGATCGCCGATATACACTTCAATCCGAATGTTGCAGACACCGCAGCCCGGATCGTTGAGAAAGTGCGTATAAACCCGGGCAATTTCGTAGACAGTGCAAGGACATTCGTCCACCTCGACTACACCGACGAGGAATATTCCGAAGAGATCAAGAAACTGCGCAACCGTTTCGTTCAGTTTCTCAATATATGCAAGGCACACCACACCGCGGTGCGAATAGGGGTCAATCATGGTTCTTTGTCCGACCGCATCATGAGCCGATACGGAGATACTCCTGCCGGAATTGTCGAGTCGTGCATGGAATTTCTACGTGTGTGCAAAGACGAGAACTTCGAAGATGTTGTTCTTTCCATTAAAGCTTCGAATACCGGCATCATGATAAAATCCGTCAGGTTATTGATCTCTGCAATGGAACAAGAAGGAATGGCCTATCCGCTGCATCTGGGCGTAACAGAAGCCGGTGACGGAGAAGACGGACGGATAAAATCGGCCGTAGGCATAGGGACTTTGCTCGCCGACGGAATCGGAGACACCATACGGGTTTCACTCAGCGAAGCACCGGAAGCGGAAATTCCTGTTGCGCGCAAACTTGTAAACTATATTACAAAACGAGAGGGACACCCGTTTATCGAAGGAGAGGTATATCCGCATTTCGACTTCTTACGGATGGAGCGGAGAAAAAGCCGAAGCATTGGGAATATCGGAGGGAATAACGTCCCGGTAATCATCGCCGATGCAACGGAAAAAGAGAATGGCACAAACGGTTTGGATGGGGGACAACAACCCGACTACTGGTATATAGGGCACGACGATCCCCGTAACTATCCGGAAACGGTCGCACGAATTATCGATGCTGAATTTTATGCTCCACAACCGAACTTATACCCGTTATTTACGGCAACCTCTGCCAATCGCATCCCGTCCGTAGAGGCAAAAATAAAATTTTTACGCCTCTCCTATTCACAACTCGACGAGAAGCTCTGGAAAGTACTTAAAGACAACAACGATATTGTTGTCATTTTGAACTCAGACCATCAGAACCCGGTAGGAGAACAAAGGGCTTTCTTCCATAAACTGCTCATACAAGAATCGGATATTCCCGTCATACTGCAAAGATGCTATACCGAAAATGAGACGGAAAATCTTCAGATCAAGGCCGGGGCAGATTTCGGGGCGTTGCTTTCCGATGGATTCGGAGACGGAATATGGCTGCAAAACCGGGGCGATGTACCGACGGAAACGAAAATACGCTCTATGTACGCTATTCTTCAAGCCGTAAGACAGCGCATCAGCAAAACCGAATATATTTCGTGTCCCGGATGCGGACGAACATTGTTCGACCTGCAAACGACGATAGCCCGAGTAAAGGCAGCAACCTCTCATCTGAAAAATCTGAAAATCGGCATCATGGGATGTATCGTAAACGGTCCGGGAGAAATGGCCGACGCAGATTACGGATATGTAGGTGCGGGACGCAATCGCATCAGTTTGTATAAAAACAAAACCTGTATAGAAAAAAATATTCCCGAAGAACAAGCCGTAGAAAAACTGATAGAATTAATTAAATCGAACGGAGATTGGGAGGAACAATAACGTAATTCTATTCTGTGCAATCTATGATAGACCCCAACACGACACCCAGCCACAAACTCGAAACCGAACCGGTAGGTAAACTGCTCTGGCAATATGCTGTTCCGGCGATTATCGGGACAATGGTTATGTCTCTTTATACCGTTATCGACCGGATTTTCATCGGCCAAGGAGTGGGTCCGGACGCTATTTCGGGGCTGGCGTTGACTTTTCCGATCATGAACCTCACGGCAGCCGTCGGAATGCTGGTCGGAGCCGGAGCTTCGGCCCGCATATCGATCGTATTGGGACAAAAAGATCAGGCAAGGGCTGAAAAAATATTGGGAAACAGCCTTATCCTTACACTGATATTGGCGTCTTCCTACATTTTGTTTTTCATCTTCTTCATGGATGACATTTTGCGACAATTCGGCGGAAGCGACAAAACGATACCTTATGCCCGGGAATTTCTGTTCTATCTACTGCCCGGCATGGCTCTTACCAATTTGTGTTATAGCTTCAACAACATAATGCGGGCATCGGGATATCCCCAGAAAGCAATGATCACCATGCTGATCGGAGCGATTATGAATGTAATACTCGACCCGATTTTTATCTTTTGGTTCAAAATGGGGATCAAAGGCGCTGCCATTGCTACGGTCATATCGATGGCTGTATCTACGGCTTTTGTCATGTACCATTTCACCGGGAAAGAGAGTACCATTCGGTTTCACCGACAATCGTTCAAACTGCAATGGCAGATTATCCGCAACATTGTTTCTATCGGTATGTCTCCTTTTTTGATCAACCTTACGGCAAGTGCTGTCGCAATCTTCATGAACACATCACTACAAAAATATGGAGGAGATACGGCCATCGGTGCATTCGGGATCACCAACAGTTATGGAATGCTGATCGTGATGCTTATCATAGGCTTATGCCAAGGTATGCAGCCCATTGTCGGGTATAACTTTGGAGCCGGCAATCTGCAACGGATGCAAAAGGCTCTGACCTTAACGGCAATCGTGGCTACAATTTTCACGACATTGGGATTTATCGGATCGACACTCTTTCCGCAATACTTGGTGCGGGCATTCACAACCGATGCTCACCTGATCGATGTATCATCGATCGGGTTAAGAATTTCGATGATAATGTTCCCTATTGTCGGGGCGCAAATTGTCATTACCAATTTTTTCCAATCAATAGGGAAAGCATCGATATCTATTTTTTTAAGTCTTTCACGACAAGTACTTTTCCTGATTCCGGCAATCTTGCTATTACCGCGTATATGGGGTCTTGACGGTGTATGGTCGGCCTCTCCTACGGCCGACGGCATAGCAACTTTAATAACGGTCTGGGTTCTTTTCGCAAAACGGAAATTATTCAATCCGACTGTAAAGCCTGCATAAGACTCGATTTTTCAGCGCTATCCACCTCATAAAAAAGCGGGCAGAATTTGTAAAGATTCTGCCCGCTTTTTATCTTATCGTATTTTTCCAAAAATCTTTATTATCTTGTTCTTCGTACCGAACGTACCGGAGCCGCCTTAGACGATGAACGGGAAGAACTGCTTTTCACAGTTGAACGGGAAGAAGAAGTTCCCCGAGAAGAGCGCACCGAACTCTTCACCGCTTTTTCTTTTGTGTTTTTATCAGAAGAAGAGGCGGTTTCCTGTTTCTTGTCCGTCGCATCTTTTTTGGATTGCTCTTCGACAGCGACCGGAGATGCGACCCAAAGACTATTCTCAAAATTCTGCAACTGTTTCTCGATTCCAGCCCGTGCACTATCCTGCTTTTCGGCCGTATCATACAACTGCATCAACGACATATTGCGCAAATTGGTAGTTTTATAAATCTTCCCGTCGAACATTCTCATTTTGAAATAATCGTCATACGTATAATTCTGTACGTTATTTTCATTATCTGTCAGAATATACTGCTGTGCCATATAGGGACGCAGGTCTTCATACTTGACCCAAAACATCGGATAGGTCATTGCCTCGCCTCCGAAATCGCCGACACGATGCAATATGGGACAAATCGCTTCTATTTCCGAGATCAAGCCCGAATTCCGCTGATCGAACATCCACTTTTCCCGAATATAGTAAGAAAGGACCTCGTTCGAAGGCACATCGCTCTCATTGACAATATAACGGGTACTCTTGGACGTCCGTCCCTCTTTTTCCTCATACAGGATATGGAATTTGTCCAGAAGATCTTTCAAATTCATTTTATACTGGTCGGTAAACACTTCCCGCCCGTCGAGATATTCATACGCCGAAATCTTATTTTCCGTTAATAGCCGCATAATCAATCGAAAAAGATTTTCTTGATTTTCGGTCGGCTCTTCAGGATAGTATAACGGCATATTTTTTTCCTGCTTCAAATCTAAGGAACGATAGATAACCCGCATCCAAGGGATATCGGCCGGCGAAGTAGCCTCTTTCTCATATAGAGATTTTGCCCGCACCGAGATAGAAGAAGACGGATTAGTGTTCGAACTGCCGACTACACCGGTACGTACCGTACTACTGTTGTTATTGTTCTGAGCCTGAAGCAATGGCATCGCCATGAAAAGGCAAACCACCGAAATAACTCCTTTTACTGCTACTTTCATATGCTCTACTCTATTTCTTCTTTTCAATTACTATCAATTTACTATCACTTCTATCGGAGACAAGTCTCGCTCTATCCCATCAGGACCGACAGCCCTCACACGAGAAATATAAAAACGTTTTCCTCGAGAAAGCCGACGGAATGCATCTTTCTGCCGTTGTGAGAATGAGGCTCCGTCAGAAACTTCAGGTATTACGTTCCCCATCGAGTCAAAAAACACGGTTTCAAACTGTAAAACCCGATAAGAGACATTCAACAAATCATCATCTATTGCGGCTTGTATTCCCGGTGCTGATAGTAATATCCGTTTCGGGAATGGTTTCCCTCCTTTATAGCGTTGTTCATTCCCCTTATCATCCTTATAGGCGATATAAGGCATGGGATCGGGTAATTTCCGAACACGGAACGTCGTTGTATTTACGACTTGCGAACGTCCTTCCATCGATGCGGTAACGGTAATCGTAACATCTTGTCCCACTCTCCCCGGACGTGCAATCCAGTTGTTTCCCGAACGGGTCAGCGTTCCGCCCGTCATAGAGGCCTGCACGGCCTGTGTGGGAATACCCGGCACCGAAATGCTGATGGGGTTATCGATTCCGGCATAAAGGACATTCATCATGGTTGCCGATACGGTTGCCGTCGGTTCTATTACGGTATAGGACGATGTAAAATCGTGACGGGTCAACGTCCCGTCTCCATGCGGTACTTCAAGGTATCCGCTAAAATCGAATACTCCGGTCCGACTACAAACAAACTCATAAAGGCCGTTAGACTCTTCCGGGAGTTTTTTGTCTCCGATATAAATCGTAGGAGCTTGCGTAGTATCGATTGCCGCCAAAACAATATTGGCAGAATATTTTCCACCCCTCATCACGGTTTTTGAAACCGGAATCACATACGCGTTCAACTGATTTACACGCACATCGCCTTGGTCTATATTTTTCTGCAACGCATGCAAGACCTCACCTTCGGCATAGCGCAAGTCGCTTTGTATCTTGCTCAGTAATGTAACCGCTGCGATAACGGGCATATTCTCGAACATCACTTCTTCCCAGTTTTTATTCTTTTGGCTCGGTTTCCCGGCAATGCGCGGATACAAATAGTTATATATAATTCTGCGCCGAACGGTATCAGAGATCATCGGAGCGACAAACTCACTGTATTGCTCCAATGCTGTCCGAAGTTTTTTTCCTTCTCCCGTACGCGGAGAGAGCATCACATAAGATGCGGCTTCGAGATCATCTTGGCGCTCGATATTGTTTACATTACCATCTTCTCCATCGGCCTGGCGGACAATACGCAGTTTCAATTCATCGAGATATTGATAAAGAGACTCTGTACGTTTTTTTACTTCTGTTGCCTTGCCATACCATGCACCCGACTTTTCAGGATTGGTCTGGTTAAACGCCGAAAGTTCATTATATAGAGCCTGATTCTGTATGGTCGAATTTTGTGTCGTACGTACCAATCCCTCATCCACTTGCTTAAATCCATTCAATACATCGGACGATACATTCAATGCCAACATAGCCGTCAAGACTATGTACATCAAATTTATCATCTTCTGCCGAGGAGAAAGATTTGAATTAGGAGATGCCATAATTTACTATTTATTGGTAACCGTTTCGTTTTCTTTTGCTTCGGGAGCGGCCTGCGAAACAGGCGGTTGCGGAGGCGTCATCGGACGATTATACATATTTACGGTCATCGCCGCAAGCATGTTTTCATATACGGCATTCAATTGCGCCATATATTTTGTCATCTTTTCAGTCTCTTCACAATAGCGGCTGCTATCGCTCATCGAATGTTCATACATATCCCGAATACTCTTCAATCCGGCATTGACCCGATCGATGCTGTCGAGTTGCGAGCTGATGCTCTTCAACTGTATTTCATAAATCGTATTCAGTCCGGCCAAATTCCGGTTCAGATCTTCCATTTGGGTAACATATCCTTGAGAATGATCAGAGATGCCTTCCGAATTTTCAGTAATGCTCTTGTAAGAATTGAGCAAGATATTGGAAACTTCGGTCAAGGAGCGTGTAGCTTCTTTAAACAGATTCATTTGTGTAGAGATCTCCGACAACTGGCTCAGATAGTTCTGGGTTGCATCGGTCAATTCGGCCATACGCGAAAGCTGGTCGGCTGCAGCCGAAAGTTTTTGGATACTTGCCGAAAGGCTTTGTGTATCTTCTTCTCCGAGTTGGATATCCGAGGGGATACCTGCAATTTTCTTGGCTTCGTCGGGCGAAACGGGAATTTCGGAGACACCGCCATTAACGACTACCGTTCCGGTTCCCCCGATACCGCCTTTCACAATAACTCCGCCCCCTTGGTTTCCATTAAAGTCGGGACGATCTTCGGGGTCTTTGGTCGATAAAACAGGGAATACCTCTTCCCAATTATATTCCTTGGCAGGACGGTCGAATGCTGTTAACAAGAACATCAATACTTCCACCCCCATACCTACGGACAACATAAAATTACCGCCCGGAAGGTGCAGGATCTTAAACAATGCTCCCAAAATCACAAGGGCAGCACCGATACTGTATGCAAAATTAAAGAAACGTTTTCCGGAATCACCCGAAAGGAATTTCTCAATACGGTTTTTATATCTTTTATATTTTCCCATAATGGTAATCTTTAAATCCTATTTTTTATTTGCGGCCTTTTGCAAATCCCACTTGCGAACGAACGCAACGGAATCCGATATAAGAACGTTGTTCGTTTTGATATTCCCACATGCGGATGTCTGAACGGACAAAATTCGATACGTCTTTCCACGAACCTCCGCGAACGATTTTCCGTTTCATCCGATAGGGATCTTCTTTTGCAGCGTTATAGCGATAATCGGGGTTCATATCGCTGGTATAAAGATTGCCGCCTTCGGTATAAGCCGTCGAAGTCCACTCCGAAACATTCCCGGCCATGTCATACAGCCCGAATTCATTGGGCGGATAGGTTCCTACACGGGAAGTAATCAAGTTCCCGTCTTTTACATAATTTCCTTTTTGCGGTTTGAAATTGGCATAGAAACAGCCTTTATCCGACATCGGGGCATCTTCAGACCACGGATATTTGTTTTCATTTTTCCCCGAACGAGCGGCATACTCCCATTCGGCCTCAGTAGGCAGACGATAGGGTTCGATGAAGGAAGCACCTTTGATGCCGGATAGCAGATAATTGGTGCGCCATACGCAAAATGCGGTCGCTTGTTCCCAAGAAACGCCGACTACCGGATAATCATTATATCCCGGATGTGCAAAATACATACGCATGTAAGGTTCGTTGTACGCATTGTCAAAGTCATTTACCCATGACGTAGAATCGGGATAGATATTGATTATATACGTATTCAGGAAATCAAACTCGCTCTGCAATGGACGGACAACCGTTTGCGTAACAATACGCCCTTCGTCATCAAAAAACGCCGTATCTTTCGAGATCAGTATTTCGGCTTCAGGATCGGGCTGTATATCCGTATTCAGAATACGGCGTGCCGGATCGAGACGGTGTTTCCGTTTTGCGGCTTCGACATAATTAAAGACCTCATACCGGTAATTAAGTTGTCTGACATCCAATTCTCTTGCACCGGTAATGGGATTGATCCGATAAATGCTCTCGATAGCCCGAGCTTCATCTTCGGTGGGATTGCGCCAAGGTATCGCCTTAGCCCAATTCAAATGCGGTTTTACGGGATTACCCTCCCGGTCTTCTTCTATCTTGAATGCTTCGTTGCCTCCGAAAGCCGGATCGGCAAGACGCTCACGAATGATAGAGTCCCGTACCCAATATACAAACTGTTTATACTCTGAATTGGTTATCTCGGTTTCATCCATCCAAAAGGCATCGATAGAAATTCCTTTGGCCGTCTGGGGGGTTCCCCAAAGCGTATCTTTCTCGGACGGACCTATTTCAAAAGAACCGCGCTTTACCAATACCATTCCGTAAGGTGTGGGCTCACCGAAAGCCGTACCGCCCACCCCGACAACTTCACCACCGCTGGGCGAGGAAGAGGGAGCACAAGATACCAGTAGGCTCACGATTGCCAAAAATAACATGATCTTTTTCATAAATTACAGTATCCGAATACTTTTATGTTTATTCTTGTTCTTATTTGAAAAATCCATTTTTAAGCTATAACCTAAAAAAACTTCATGGCTTCCGCTACTTGCCTTGATAATGGCCGAAACCGGATAGTCATAAGAGTATCCCAATATAAAGTTTTTATAGTCAGCACCTATCATAATCACTAATGCGTCTTTCCACCGATAAGACAATCCTCCCCACAGAAACTTGTTGTAGCGCAGACGGGCAGTCAACTCGGCTTGCGTAAATTGAAACGTCGTCTTCAACAAAAGTGAGGGCTGCAACTCATATAACGCATTTTTAAAAGGAATATTGCCTCCGGCGATAAAATAATATGACCGATTGGTATAAGTTTCATATTTTTCGTCGAATGTAATCACCGGTTGAGTGAGGTGTGTCGACGAAAGACCGGCATAGAAATACTTATGGGAATAATAGACGCCGAATCCCATATCGAAAGCCATTCCCTGCAGCTCGGTTTGGGGGATTCCGTCATCCGAAGAGTTGTGATAATCGCTTTCGGGGATATAGACTTCTGTCCCGTCGAACCGTTGGTCGAGCAATCCCAGTTGCAATCCCAAGCTGAGCTGTCCCTGCCACAATTGCACTTTATATGCATACTGGAGGGCTATTGTCATATTCGAATACAAACCGAGTGTTTCATTGGCCATCGACAATCCTACGCCATGGTTTTGCTTGAACAGGCGAAAAGGCATATCGGCAGAGACTAAAAACGTCTTAGGGGCACCGGGCATTCCGACCCATTGTTGACGAGAACTTGCCCGGATATGCATTTTTTCATCCAACCCTATCGCTCCGGCATTGTAATAGTTAGGTAATGCCCAATACTGGCTAAACTGGGCATCGACTTGCGCCCGCGCCTCTACAAGGCCGAGCGACAATAAAAACAGCGATATGATTTTTTTTATCCTCATGATAAATGCTCCCCGAAAAACAAAACGAACCGGGGCAGGCATCTTTTTTTTATTTCAGCGTTCGAAATTATTCAATGTCCGGCTGATTGCTTCCTTTATTTATTAACTCAAAAACGTTCGATAAATTGTCTTTGACGCTCCAAATGGTATCAAAAAAGACAAAAATATCCGTTTAAAAATTTTCTCCACAAAAGTACAAATATATCTTTAACCCTAAAATCGGGATAAAAAGAAAATGCAATCTCCGAAAATATCTTTATCAGGCACATACCCAAACCGAAGTGCGATACGCTGGAGAAGAGAGAAAAATCACTTTCCTCTCTTCCCTGCAAAATTAAGAATCTAATCAATATGCTGTATTCTGGGGATCGAAGTTTGTCCATCCGCTCATCCAGTTGTCCGATGCGGTCTCCGTAGGGCCGAAAGCTCCTCGATAAGCCGTTTGTGTAAAGAACGAGTTGTTTACATAGCTATTGGTCCATACAGCTCCGGTAGCCAACGGACTATCTGCACTCGGGCACATGTCGGGAACGGTATTCAGCGATTGGGGATTTCCTTTCAATTTCAGATCAGAGATCGAGGCAAATGCGCCGGTATTGGAAAGTGCCGCGGTAGCCCAATAGGAGCTTACGAATGTTCCGGGATCGGAAGGATTAATAACACTCTCACGATTTTTCGGGTTCAAGGCTTTATCTTGGAAAGCCTTTTGGCATCCGGCAATGACACAACCCGAGATATTCAATGTACCTGCCGTAGCAGATTCTTGAGAGTTAGAGCCTGTTTTATCATTTTCAATGATCAAGCCGATCGGATATCCGGCTATGACAGAATTGAACAAATTGCAATTCGAGCTACGACGTATCTGTACTCCGGCCTGAAAACAACCCATCGTACTTCCTTTATCATTTCCTTTGTCTTGATAATTGGCCGGATCGGTAACCGGACCGAAAAGTGAGACATTGGCAAAAACAGGACGGGTAGTCGGGTCGATTACACTGCCCGAGCTATTGTTGTCCGACTCAAAACTGTTCGAACACGATTTGTCGGCATATTGCGGATCACGAAGGGCGGCAGCAAACTGTATGCGTCCCTGATAGCCGTTGTCGGTATCAAAATCGTCATCCCAACAACCGAGCGAAACTAAATAGCGGGCATCTACTTTACCGCCAAACCATTCGTAGCTGTCATCGCCCGAATAAGAGACTTGAAGGTGATCGATTTGGGTTCCCGTCCCTACCGATCCGAAGGTGATACCGTTGATCTCGTTGTCGGTAGAATATTCTATCCCGGCAAATTCGACACGTACATAGCTCAACACACCTGAGTTATCGGCATCATCATTACCTCCATGTTTCGAACGGACACCACCTTCGATAGTCTGTTCGCCGGCGTTATTTTTAGCTTTACCCAAGATGATCAAACCGCCCCAGTCTCCGGGTTTCCGATTGCCGGGAGCTTGAGCCGAAGTAAAGACAATCGGTTTATCTTGTTCGCCTCTTGCCATAATCTTTCCTCCACGCTCGATAATGAGAGTACCTTTGCTGGCTTTATCACCTTTAATAATTACACCCGGTTCTATTGTTATGGTCTTGCCTTCGGGCACATAGACAAACCCTTTCAAATTGTAAGTGTTAGGATAGGTCAATGTCAAATCTGATGTTATCTCATAATTATCGGATCCATCTCCCAAATCGATAACTTCTCCGGTGCCGACAAGGTCATTGCCATTATCGTCATCACTATCACAACTCATCAATCCGGTTGTGCACACGGCACCGATCAATGCAAAAGCAAAAATTTTCAATTTAGATTTCATTGTTTTCTAATTTTGGTTTATAATCAAAACTTTAAAGAAAGGCTTAATGATACCGATCTGCCCGGCGTATATTTTCGAGTAGTCTGTTCTCGGTCTTGTTTTACGCCGTCGATCGTCGTTGTAGGAAATTGTTTCATAATAACCGGTTGTGCCAGAATATCCTTGATTCCCAGTTTCAGAGAAACGACCTTCCCGAATGTCTTATTCAGCGTCAAGTCGAGCACATTACGGGGCATCTCGTATGCATCGGGCACATCATAATCGCTGTTTCCGTCGAGAGAGGTCGATTTTCCGACCCCGACAATACGTTTCCCTATAATGTTATACAGCAGACTTGCCGAGAAACCTATCTTTTCGGAAGAGGTATAATACAACCCGGCGTTTACGATATAGGGAGATTGTCCCTGCAAAGGGCGGTCTTTCTCTTTTACCAACCCTTCATCACTGAACTCTACCCGGCTTTTTACCCATGCGGCATTGAGAACCAGAGTCAGGTCAGGGATATGGATAAAATCGAGCGATTTCCGTATATCGACTTCTACCCCGGTTGTATAAGCCCTACGGGCATTCTCATAGCTATACCGATAACTTCCTCCCATGTCGATAAAATTCCATTCTATCGGGTTTTGGAAATTCTTATAAAACAATCCGACACTGACGGTCTCTCCGAGAGAGGGATAAAGCTCATACCGCAAGTCGAGATTATCGATTGTAGCCATTTTCAGATCCGGATTTCCCTGCACTTCGGCAAAGAGATCAAAGTCGTAATAAACGGCCGGAGAGACTTCCCTAAACTCGGGACGATTGACCGAACGGCCGTATGCCAACCGAAGCAGATTCTTATCATTGAAACTATACGTGACATTCACCGATGGCAGGAGCGACACTTTATCATATTCATATTTTGTCATCAAGACCTGTGACGCACTGATGGCCCGGTCATATTGTATCGACATGTTCCACCATTCGGCACGTACCCCGAGGCTTGCCTGGAATGATCCAAACGGGAGGACACCTTCCAGATAGGCTGCCGCGATGCTATTTTTTCCGTCATACGAATTTGATTTACGCGAGGTCTCTTCTATGTAGACTTTATCGTATCCGAGCCATTTTTCGTCCATCATTTCGACATAAGGCAAATTGATATAGTCTACCCGATCGTCTCCCGAAAGCCGGTCATATCGATAGATAAACTCTCGCGGCACATAGTCCCGGCTACGATATTCGCCATACACTCCCGATTTTATTTCCGGATTCCATGAGCGGTCGGAAAAACTCTTTTTATAATCGACACCGACCGAAGTAATATGGTCATACAATTTCTGATCATAACGGTTGATCATATCGTTATACGAAGGCAGATCGGGCGTTATCACTTTATCGGCGGGGATTCCTCCAATATTTTTTATAATCCGGCGGTCAGGTTCCATCTTGTTGGCATACGAATAATCGACTGTCCAGTTCAATGTCTGAGTCATATCCTGATCGAGAGTGTGCAATCCGGCAAGTTGACCGACATAACTCAATCGCGAAGAATATAACATTTCCGTCTGGTTTTCGTAATACTCGCCACTTACCGTACTGGTGCCATAACGTTCTGTAAAACGGTTCTTCCCGATCTGGCAGAAAAGATTTCTGAACTCAAGCCGATTTCTCGGATCAAGTATAAAAGACCAGTTATTCATTGCATTGATTCTCACCTCATTGGTAAACTGATTATCGATATAACTTTTCTCGACAGTAGGTTCGTCGGCCGTAGCGCTATATATACCATACCGCATATTTTGCATATCCCGGATCGTCTTGTTTGCATTGTTATATCCGAGAGTAAGTATGGTACCGACCTTATCTCCGAATCTCCGGTTCCACGTCAGATTAAACTTCAAGTCGGGAAGAGGTTTATATGTTTTTACGTTCCAGTCATTGTTAAATCCGTTCTTTGTAAAATAGGTAACCTGTGCAGGATCGGTTACAGACCCCAAGTGTGAAGGAAAATCTTTAGACAGAGGACGTTTGCAACGATCGAAGCCCAACCATTCGGTCGAAGAAGACCTCAACAACGAGAAATCCTTAAAATGCGTTATCGTATTTATTCCTGTCCCGACACTTAACGAGAGAGAATTTTCGTCGGGCATATTCTTGGTAGAGATTTTGATAAAACCTCCCGAAAAATCGCCCGGCAGTTCGGCCGTCGGAGACTTGATAATCATCATGTTGTCGATATTGGAACTGGGTATAATATCAAAAGAGAAAGCTCTGCCGTCGGCTTCCGAGCTCGGAACGGCGCCATTGTTGATAGAGACGTTATTGTATCGTTGAGAAAGGCCTCTTACAATAATAAAGCGATTCTCGATCAACGAAATACCGGGAACCCTTTTTATAATCTCGGCCGCATCGCTATCGGATGTTTTCAAGATTTGTGCCGCCGATATGCCGGACGAAACCGTCAAAGCATTTTTCATATTGGAGATCATTGCCGTTTCGGTATTCCGTCTTCGAATTCCCGTAACAACAACCCCGTCGAGTTGCCGGTCCTCTTCTACCAGAAAAAAATCGATAGTTTTTACTTCACCTT
Source organism: uncultured Bacteroidales bacterium (assembly GCA_949297285.1). GTDB lineage: Bacteria > Bacteroidota > Bacteroidia > Bacteroidales > Coprobacteraceae > Coprobacter. Next base: position 4,726 of record CASFRL010000102.1, on the reverse strand, counting down.
TTCCCAGTTTGACATTTTCTTTGCAAACCGTATAGCCGATAAACCGACATTCTATTTCCAGAAGTTTATCGACCGGAAGATTTTTCAACACATAAGAGCCGTTCTCATCGGTAGCGGTAGCCACAGAAGTGCCCGAGAGCAAGACCGTAGCTCCCAACACCGGCTCACCGGTTCCTTTATCAAATACTTTTCCTGAAATGGTTTGCGCGACAGTTGTTGCCGAAAAAAGCACAATGGATATTCCTGTAAAAATATATCGTCTTAATGCAGTTCTGTTCATCTCTATTGGGTTTATTCTTTTTTCCGGTGCAAAAATCCGACATGCAAATTACAAGGCCGATACAACAAGAATACATTTATTTTATAAAGTTGTAACAATAGCATTTCAAAAAAAAAGAGCCACTTCTGAAACTTATCCGGAACATTTGTCTCCATTATACACTATTATAATTATCTTTACAATAATTTATAGACAAAGTCGGGTAGCTTTAAATCTGATCAACATGATATACCAAGATGTAGAATTTTTTCTCGAAGAGAATGAAAAAAAGTTGCCTAAAGAAAGTATAAGGTATCTTTACTTCCAACTGCTTGCTCTTAATGATTACAGGCAAGAACGCATTCTTCGTCTTCAATTGAAAAGTCCCACAGGAGCTTTTCTTCTTTCCTTTTTTTTCGGATGTTACGGTTTCGATCGTTTTTATATAGGCGATATCGGCCTCGGCTTTCTGAAACTTCTTACGTTTGGCGGATGCGGAATCTGGACAATTATCGACTGGTTTAAAATTTCCGGTATGACAAAACAAAGAAACTACGATAAGATATTGGAATATCTCTGAGTACAAATCGAGAATTTCCGACAATTCGAGAAACGGCTCAGCAATAACCCGTTTTTTCAATCTATCCGAAGGTTATCCATATTACCCCACACACAAATATTTCCTATATTTTATGTGTGTCAGCAAATCTCATGCAAAAATCTACCGCCACCACAAGCCAAAAACAAAAACGAGGTTCACACACACGCCGTTCTATCTTTCGAAAGGGACAAAATACAAATCACAGAAAAACTAAAAGTTACCAGACTCATCTTCATCGATATAGCCAGGAAGATCGATAAAACCGCAGGGGAAGCTCAACAACTTGGTATAAAATCGACTTCAAAATCGTACCTTTGCACCGAAAAAGGAGAACAGGTATGAAAAAAATAGATACGCAAACAAGAAAACAAAGGGTAATATCATTTTTTTGGCAACATCTTTTACTACTTCTATCTCTGAACCTTATGACACTGGGAGTCGCACTTTGCGTACGATCAAACTTGGGGAGCAGCGTCATTTCGTCGCTACCTTATGTCTTGTCGTTGGCCGGTCCCGTCAGTTTTATTCCGGAATGGACAATCGGAGGGTACACAATCTTTATGAATTTTGTATTGGTTATATGCCAAATTATAATTCTTCGAAGCAGATTCGAACTTGTTCAGTTGTTTCAACTCATTATCGGATTCGTATTCGGATGGCTTATCGACTTTAACATGTGGTTGACAGACTTTTTATCATGCGATACTTTAGCCTTGCAAATCTTTGTTCAACTGGCCGGATGTACCATTATGGGAACAGGTATTGCCTTCGAAATCAAATGCGGTTCGGTAACGATGCCCGGTGAAGGAATCTCGATTGCCGTCAGTCAAGTCAGCAAACTCCCTTTTCCAAAGGCAAAGATCATTATCGATACTACGCTGGTAATTCTTGCCGTTGCAGCGAGCTATCTGTTTTTTGGCAAATGGATCTGGAGTGTAGTGGGTATCGGTACCATGTTTGCCATGGTATATGTCGGGCTTGTTGTCCGATATATCAGCCTACATATCAAATGGTTTGACCATGTCCTTGCATATATACCGGGATTCCGCCGATATTTATTCGGGTTGATTCGATTTATCATTAAAGACTGATCTTGCATTTATAAGATCATTGTCACCCCTCCAAAGCAAAGAGAGCATCAAACAAGCCGCACCATCGGAGACAGTCGGCGGCGACGGGGACGAAAAACGGGTACAGAAGAAACTTCTTTTTCCGATAAGAGGAAATTTTGCACATTTATTATTCCAAAATGCTCAAACAGTGTAAATAAAAAAGCTGATTTTTGTACAAATAAAATCAACGATAAATGGATCAGAAAAAGAAATACCGAAATTCAAATACATCGACACAGAATCCGTATATAGGAATCTTATTCGGTCTTTTATTAGTTTTGTTGCTCAACGGGTTGCTTTTCCCCAATATAGGAAAAAACCAGATTATTGCCACCGATTATATCTCGTTTATAGAAAAAGTCGACGAAGGCAAGGTAAGAGATGTCGCCATCAAGGATAACCAGATTTATTTTACGGCCGATGATGACGGTAAAACCGTAACGTACAAAACCGGCGAGACAAACGACCCCCAATTGATAGAAAGACTGTTGAATGCGCAAAGTCCCAATGAAAGCCATAAAATAACGTTCAATCGAATTGTGCCGAAAGAAAACTCGCCGATTCTGAACTTCTTTCTTTTTTGGGTTTTACCCGGATTGATATTTTACTTGATCTGGAAACAGACAAGCAAGAGCATACAGGCTCGAATGGGAGCCGGAGGCAATTTCATGTCGATCGGGAACAGCGGAGCGAAAATATATGCAGAATCGGACATTAAAACGACATTTGCCGATGTTGCTGGCCAGGACGAGGCCAAGGAAACATTGACAGAAATCGTCGATTTCCTTCACAATCCGGAAAAATATACCGAAGTGGGGGCATCCCTTCCCAAAGGGGCATTGCTGGTAGGGCCTCCGGGCACAGGAAAAACGCTGATAGCAAGAGCCGTAGCAGGCGAAGCCAAAGTTCCGTTCTTTGCCATATCGGGTTCAGAGTTTGTACAAATGTTTGTCGGGATGGGCGCGGCCAAAGTGCGAGACTTGTTTAAACAAGCTAACGAAAAAGCGCCATGCATCATTTTCATAGACGAAATCGATGCAATAGGCAAACGCCGCGATGTCGGCATGAGTAACGATGAGAGAGAACAGACCTTGAACCAGTTACTGACCGAGATGGACGGTTTTGACGGAAGGAAAGGTGTGGTCATTCTGGCGGCAACCAACCGTCCCGAGAGTCTGGATAAAGCCTTGCTCCGCCCCGGCCGTTTCGACCGCCGGGTACAAATGGAGCTTCCCGATCTGGAGGGACGGAAGGCGATCCTTGCCGTTCATTTGAAAAAAGTAAAACACGAAAACATAGACATGGACATCGTGGCAAGGGCCACTGCCGGCTCTTCCGGTGCAGAACTTGCAAACATCGTGAACGAGGCGGCATTGCGGGACAGAACGAGGGCGGCACCCTCAGCAAATGTTATGTTATAAGCGGCACCGTGACCGGCACAGGCGCGAATGTCGGCGGCATTGCGGGACAGAACGAGGACGGCACCCTCACCGACTGTCAGTTTAGAAATGGCACCGTATCCGGCAAAGGCGAGAATGTCGGCGGAGTAGTCGGGCAACTTGGCGGCGGCGCCGCGGAAGGCTGCTGGTCGTCCGCCAACGTCAAGGGCGGCAGCGCTGTCGGCGGCGTGGCGGGACAGAACGGCGGCTCCCTGACCGCCTGCTACCATGCCACGGGCGCTGTCACCGGTGCGGACGAAAGCACAGACGGCGTGGCGGGCGTGAACAACGGCACCCTCAACGCCTGTTACTGGGGCTATTGTACGGCCACTGGAAGCAAGACTGTCGGCACCGGCAGTGACGCTGGAGCCACGCAGGCGGATAGCACGAAGGCATGGGATGATGCAAAAGCGAATATGAATAATGCATTGAGTGCCGCAGGCTCAGTCTGGATTTTCACTCCCGTACAAGGGCTGCTTGTCTTGACAATGGAATAGTAAACCGCCGGGCGGGATTACTTGTGCCCGAGGACATCATACAGACGCTGCAGCCCGCTACCGTATGGTAGCGGGCTGTCGTTGCATTTACAGGAGACTTCCGACACCGAAACCCGGCGGAAACGGGGCGGATACTCGTTCTGTTTCCGTTTGTTCGCCGGGCAATCTGAAGAGGCGAACCATCCGCTTCCGAAGCCGACCTTAGGCACGAAACTGTTTTGAAACGGAATAAATAAGTCTTGACCACTGAGGCCTCTCCCAGCCCCCTTCGGAGCATGAAGGTGGCATTTTGCTCCGTGCCTCTACCTTGCTGCCGGATGAAAAGGAGCTGAACTCACAACCGTCCGTTGTCGCTCCGTTCATCGAAGGAATTTATACACTTCGCTTATCCATATATTACGTTACAATCCTTGAAATTTGCGCAAACAAACTCCGATTTTGGGAAGAAAAACCGTATGTTAGATAAACAAACCGCACCGTTTGAGGCGGTCAAACGCCGTTGCCCAAACAAATTAAATCCCCACCAATCTTATTGATTGGCAGGGATTTAATAGTCTTCTCCGTGCTTAAAACCGCACTAATATTCTTCCTCGTTGAAGAAATCTGTCTATATTGATTATCAATATATTAACTATGTCTCAATGAAATTTGCGCAAACAAACCTCACCGTCTGAGACGGTCTGAGACGATGGAAGGAATTGACAGACAAACAAATGTTATCTCTTAACCAATAAAACCTTAATAACTGTGGCTTTTATAGTAACTTTTAACTTTTTACTATTGGCTCCATTCTTTTTAGGATTTAATTCATAATTATT
>CASFRL010000101.1 GCA_949297285.1 uncultured Bacteroidales bacterium | reverse complement strand
ACTGGTTTAAAGGGAAGAACAGCATCGGTATTTGCGGCGCGACTTCTACGCCGAAATGGCTGATGGAAGAGGTATATAACTTTATACAAGAAAATATATAAACATTTTTTGCATTTTCGTGTTTTTCAAATACCGAACCCTTTATGATACACAGGGGTTGCGGACCATTTTTTTTGTATCAAAATATTTTTTATTTTCCGATATTAATAAAAAAGAAACACATATTTAAAGTTATTTTTTTACATTTGCGTCTGTAAAAAAGATATGTATTTCTTTAAAAAGATAGGTTATGACAAAAAAGAAATGTATTGGGATACTAACTTCCGGAGGCGATGCTCCGGGAATGAACGCAGCCATTCGTGCGGTAACCCGTTCTGCCATATATAACGGATTTGACGTGAAAGCCATATACCGGGGATACAAAGGTTTGCTCACCGGAGAAATCGTACCTTTCAAAACTCAAAACGTCAGTAACATCATACAACAGGGAGGCACTATCTTGAAAACTGCAAGATGCAAAGAGTTTGAGACTCCCGAAGGCCGCCAGTTGGCCTATGACAATATTCAAAAAGAGGGCATCGACGCTTTGGTGACAATCGGTGGAGACGGCACCTTGACCGGCGCCCGCATTTTTGCCACTGAACACAACTTCCCCATAATCGGCCTCCCGGGAACCATCGACAACGACCTGTACGGTACCGATACGACAATCGGATATGATACGGCATTGAACACGATTATGGAAGCCGTCGATAAAATACGTGACACCGCAACATCTCACGAACGGCTGTTCTTCATCGAGGTTATGGGACGTGATGCCGGTTTTCTGGCGCTAAACGGAGCTATTGCATCGGGAGCAGAGGCTGCCATCATCCCTGAAATCGCAACAGAAGTAGACCAGTTGGAAGAACTGATCAAAAACGGATTCAGAAAATCGAAAAACAGTAGTATCGTGCTTGTTGCCGAGAGCCCGAGTACGGGAGGGGCAATGCATCTGGCCGAACGTGTAAAAAATGAATATCCGCAATACGACGTCCGCGTAACAATTTTAGGGCACCTGCAACGGGGAGGATCACCTACGGCCAATGACCGTATTCTGGCAAGCCGCATGGGTGCAGCCGCCATCGACGCCCTACTGGATGACCAACGCAATGTGATGATCGGTATCCGAGACGATCAAATCGAATATGTCCCGTTCAATAAGGCCATAAAAAATGATAAACCTATAAACCGGGATTTATTAAATACCCTTCGCATATTATCTATCTAAAAGGGGTAAACAAGACAATAACTGATAAAGTATTTACATTTTAGTTATAAATTTATAAGAACCGTTTCAAAAAAATTGTTATTTTTGGAACGGTTCTTATTTTATTGTACAAATTTTATACTGACCTCCTATGAAAAAGATTACCCATTTGTTACGACACAGTATTCTTTTCCTGCTTTTAACGGCTGCCACTGTTATTTGCGCCCAAATTCCGGCAGGATATTATTATCAGGCTCACGGAAAAACCGGGGCAGAGTTGAAAACCGCCCTGCATAATATCATAAAAGAGGCTTCTATGCTCAAATACGGAAGCGGAGAAGGTGCGACTTGGGAAGGCTTTTTCTATACAGACCAAAATCCGGACGGATCGGTTTTCGATATGTATTCGAATGAGGTACGGTACTTCGACGAATTTAACAGCATCGACGGGATGCACATAGAACACTCTTTGCCCAACAGCTGGTGGGGAGGAATCAATAACAATGCTTACAGAGATTTATATCACCTTTATCCGGCAGATGCAACCATGAACATGTCGAAAAGCAACAATCCGTTGGGAGAAGTCACCGGAACCCCCATCCGCGATAATGGCGTGAGCAAAATGGGGAAAAACGGCTTTGGCAATGAATATACCGGTAATTGCTTTGAACCGGCAGATATATACAAGGGAGATTTTGCCCGCTCCTATTTTTATATCGCTACGGCATACGAAGATTATGCCCCGCTCTGGAACAGCCCTATGATGCAAAACAACACATGGCCGGTATGGCAGTCGTGGGCTCTGCAACTGCTTATGGAATGGAGCAAAGAAGATCTTATAAGCCAACGGGAAAAAGATCGGGCAGAGGCCGTTTACAAAATACAGGGAAACCGAAATCCCTTTATCGATTATCCCGATCTGGTCGACTATATATGGGGCGATAAAACATCGATCCCCTACCCCTTCCCGGAAGAGACCGAACCCTTCTTAATTTACCCCAAAAACAATAAAACACTAAACTTCGGCATCTCGTTGGAAGGAGACCGCAACAGCATCGATCTCGATATCGAAGGGAAGAACCTGACAGAAGCATTAAATCTTTATTGGAAAACAGAAAATACAGAATTGTCTCTCTCCCAAACTTCGATTCCGGCAGACGAGGCCATAAGCGGAAAAACAATTCAAATCTTCTATACTCCTCAAACATCGGGAATGGGTGTAGATACTTTGGTCATCAAAGGCGGCGGACTGGCCGACTCGGTAATCGTCAAAGTGTCTCGAGGTGCAACGACCGACTTCATGGCACTCCCGGCAATAGAAACGACATCGACACAATCGACTTTGCAATGGATACGCCACCCGCAAGCTACGGGTTACCGCATCGATCTCTATTCGGGAGATCAACAGGCCGGTGACTTGATCATATCTTCCTACATCGAAGGAAGTAAAGGATACGATAAGGCTATCGAGATTTATAACGGCACGGGAAAAACCGTCGACCTCTCGAAATACAGTTTGCGCAAACAGACGAACGGAAGCGGTAGTTTCGGCACCGAGCTCTCATTGCAAAACGACGCGCATCCCACACTGGCCCATGGAGAGACTTTCTTGATCGTATCAGGAGACTGCACAAACGAGGCCTTGATAAGCAGAGCCCAAATGATTGCTCCGGCAGAGAAAGAGAAATCGCTCATGTCTTTTAACGGAGACGATGCAATCGGGCTGTACCATAACGGCATTCAGATCGATGTCATCGGAGATGTGGATACCGGGAAAGGCGCAACTTGGGGCGTAGATGTTACTTATATGCGAAAAGCGGAGATCACTCACCCTGTAACGGTATGCGATTGGTCGGAATGGATAAATTTAGGTACGGACGTCTTTGATCAAACCGGCACTTTTACCATGCAGTTTGCAACAGAAAGCCAATATATCCTTCAAGATAAAGAGATCGGTACACAAACGGAATATACGGTTTATGACCTGCTGCCCGATAGCCGATATACCTATCGTGTCACCGCTTTGTTACCTCAAGGTGAAATCGAAACGATCAACACGATCGGTATCAAAACGGCACCGTTAGAAGCCCCCGAAGTATCGGATGCGACCGAAATAACCGACAATTCGTTTGTTGCCAATTGGAACATAGTCCCGGGAGCCGAACATTACCTGATCGACTTGTTTACCTTGGTCGGAGATGAAGCAGTGACAATCACCGAAACATTTACCGATGTCGTGAATGGGAAACCGCTGCCGGAAAACTGGAGCGGAAACGCGTCGGGGCATTATGACTCCAGTACAAGTTCAAAAGAGCCTAACTCTTTAGCATTCAAACCCGATACAGGAGAGGATGAATACATACAAACGTGCGACTATCCGGCTCCGGTCACAAATCTATCGTTCTGGTGCAAATTTGTTTCCGGCGGTACGGGATCGACATTTAAAATCGAGAAAAAGAGTAACGGGATATGGAGCGAGTTAAATACCATAAATTTTGAAAACAATACGGCTCAAACACCCAGTTTTACATTTAACGAGGATGAAAACGTGACCGCATTCCGATTTACATACCATAAAGAGAAGGGGAATTTTGCCCTCGATGATGTGTCTGTAACATACGGCGGGACAAAAGAGGTATATGTAGAACGGGATAAAATCGTAACCGGTCTCAGCCAGAAATTCGAAGAGTTGACAAAAGATACGGAATATTATTATCAGGTGCGATCTGTAATCGGAGACAAAATTTCAGAAAAATCGGAAATTGTTCCGGTAAAAACGACTTCCGGAGAAATTGGCGCAATTGAAAAAGGGGAACAAACCGAATTGATTTGCCGCCCCACCAATAACGGATTTAGAATCTCCGGATTACAAGGAGGGGAAACCGTTTCGGTATATACCTTATCGGGAAGTTGCATATTCGAATCTCGAACAAATTGTGCCGTAACAGAGGTCGCGGCACCTCTACAAGGCATCTATCTTATTCGGGTAACATCTGCATCGGGATATAAAACGATGAAAGTGATACGGTAAATTCTTTAAAACAACACTTATATATTCGAACGAATCGAAGACATTTTGTGTTAAAGAAGAATCTATATGGATTATTTTTTTTAAGTTTGCCATTAATGACAAAAAAGGTCTTTAAAGAACATGAGCGAGTCCAATAACATAGAGATACAGGAAGACAAATTAATCGAGCAAGAATTTCAGGCATTATTGACAGACTATCTGAACTCGAACCACCGTAAAAAGGTGGATATCATCGAACGGGCATTCAGGTTTGCCAAAGAAGCCCATCAGGGAATCCGAAGACGCTCCGGAGAACCGTATATTCTGCATCCGATTGCTGTGGCACGTATCGTATGCCAAGAGATCGGATTGGGATCGACATCGATCTGTTCGGCACTTCTCCATGATGTTGTCGAAGATACCGAATATACGGTAAAAGACATTGAAAATCTGTTTGGGAAGAAAATAGCCATGATCGTAGCCGGACTGACAAAAATCTCCGGCGGTATCTTCGGCGACCAAGCCTCGGCCCAAGCAGAGAATTTCAGAAAATTATTGTTGACGATGTCTGAAGATATACGGGTTATCCTGATCAAAATGGCCGACCGACTACACAATATGCGGACATTAGGCTCTATGGCACCGAGCAAACAATATAAAATTGCCGGGGAGACGCTCTATATCTATGCTCCTCTTGCCCATCGGCTGGGCCTCTTTGCCATCAAAACCGAGCTGGAAGACCTCAGCTTTAAATACGAGCATCCGGATGCCTACAAGGAAATCAATCAAAAAATTGCAGACAGTGAAGTAAAACGGCAAGCCGCTTATGAGGATTTCTCAGCGCCTATCACAAAAAAGCTGCATGAAATGGGGGTGCATTTCGAGATGAAAGCCCGCGTAAAATCGGTTTATTCTATCTGGAACAAAATGCAAACCAAGAACATCCCGTTCGAAGAGGTATATGACCTTTTTGCCGTACGCATCATTTTCGACCCCGAACGAGAAGAAGACGAGAAAAAAGAGTGTTGGAACATATATTCGATAATAACCGACATCTACAAGGTGCATCCGGAACGTATCCGGGATTGGGTAAGCCGTCCTAAAGCTAATGGCTATCGGGCCCTGCACGTCACGGTCATGGGGCCTGACGGGAACTGGACCGAGGTTCAGATACGTAGCCGGAAAATGGACGAAATCGCAGAAAGAGGATTTGCCGCACATTGGAAATATAAAGTGGGCAACTCGGATGAAGAGTCGGAACTGGACATCTGGCTAAAAACCATTAAAGAAATTTTGGAAAATCCCGAACCAAATGCCCTCGACTTTCTCGACACGATAAAACTAAACCTGTTTGCGTCGGAGATTTTCGTATTTACCCCTAAAGGCGAATTAAAGACACTCCCCAAAGATGCTACGGCCCTCGACTTTGCCTTTACGTTGCACACCGATATGGGTTATCATTGTATTGCGGCCAAAGTAAACCACAAATTGGTACCTCTATCCCAGAAACTCCAAAGTGGAGATCAAGTAGAGATTTTGACATCAAAAACCCAAACGCCTAAAGAAGAGTGGATTCATTTTATTACTACGGCAAAGGCAAAAACGCGACTGCAGGCTGCCTTACGAAAAGATAAAAAACAAATTGCTGCCAAAGGAGAAAATATCTTCAATAATTTCCTGGACGAAAACGGGTTGAAAAAAAACGATTTAAGTGTGGTCGACAAGATACTGAACCACTTCAGTATTGATAAAAAAGAAGAATTATTTTATCAACTCGGGAATAATAGTATCTCTTTGGATGAATCGGTCAAGAAACTCTTTAAGAACAAGAGCCACAACGTATTTATGAAATACTTGAAAATGCCGTTCGGAGGAAATAATAAATCGGTGCATACCCCGATGAAACCCGATTCGACGGCGGCTCCCCACAAAATAGATAGAAAAGAGACTTATATTTTACGAGATAACGGAAAAGAAAAAAATTATACCATCGCTCCTTGCTGTTCTCCCATCCCCGGAGATGACGTTTTGGGATATGTCAACGAAGATGAAACGGTTATCGTACACAAACGGTCATGTCCTATCGCCATGAAATTAAAGAGCAGTTTCGGTCCACGACTGGTTTCCGCCCAATGGGATGAACATATCGACGAATCGTTCCCGGCGACAATCGAAATTACCGGAATCGACGGCGTGGGAGTTCTGAACCATATTACAAAAATCATCTCCGAAGACTTGGCAATCAACATCAGAAACTTGTCTATCGAAAGCAACGACGGATTGTTTACCGGGAAATTGGGGATTATGGTACATGCCGTACAAGACATCGAAAAATTATGTAACAATATCAAAAAGGTCAAAGAGGTCAAATCGGCTGTCCGAGTTAAAAACGCATAATCATTCAGAGTATGAAACGGGAAACTGTAAAATCATTTTTTAGCAAGACACTTATATTTCAGGTTTTATTTTTTATTGCGGCACTTTTCCTGACCATATATTTCTTTCCCCGAGAAGAAAAATTCAGATATCATTTTCAAGAAGGGAAACCTTGGAAATATGGGTTACTGACCGCCTCATTCGACTTTCCGATTTATAAAAGCCAAGAGCAAATAAAAAAAGAACAAGATAGTATCTTACAACAGTTTCAGCCCTTTTTCATCGAAAACGAATCGATCGGAACTCAACAAATATCCCGATTTCAACAATCCTATAAAAACGATCTGAAAAACCGTATCCCGCAATACTTGTATGATTATACGGTAACAGAACTGGGTAACATCTACAAACAAGGAATCATCTCGTCCGAAGAATACGATAAACTGCAGAAAGATCATATCAAGAACATCCGTGTGCTCAATAACAACATCGCCCGGGAATATCAAACCGATTTGCTGCATTCGCCCCGCTCGGCCTACGAACAAATCATCAACGGACTCCCGGACGAAATGAGCAAAGACCTCTTGCGAACCTGCGAACTCAATACATATCTGGTCGAAAACCTCTCTTTCGACAGCACGACGACAAAAAAAATAAGGTACGAACTTTTACAACGTATCTCGGCCTCTTCGGGAATCGTACAGGCCGGGGAACGAATTATAGACCGCGGAGAGATCGTATCGCCTCACACTTACCGTATTTTGAAATCATTGGAAACGGTAACGATCAAGAAAAAAATCAATCTGGACCGAAAAGAAATATCGTTGATCGGACAGGCAATCGTCATCACCTGCCTGTTTACGTTTTTCTATCTGTTCCTGGCTCTTTTCCGTTCCAGAATCTTTAAAGATATCAGAAGTTTAGGTTTTTTGATGCTAATGATCGTATGCGTAACATTGGCGGCATATATGATGACCCAAACCCGATTACTGGGGATATACCTTGTTCCGTTTGCCATGCTGCCACTCACGGTCGTTACATTTCTCGACTCACGAACAGCCTTGTATGCACACCTGATCACAGTACTATTGTGTGCATTTGCGGCGCCTTTCCCCTTAGAGTTTATCTTTTTACAGATCATTATAGGAATGACGGCTATCGACAGCCTTAACGAATTGGTAAAAAGATCGCAACTGGTACGTTGCGCAATACTCGTATTTATCGCCTACTGCGTAAGTTATGTAGGCTATACGCTGCTTATCGAAGGTGATTGGAGCAAACTCAATCCGCATATGTTCTTATATTTCGGTATAAACGGTGTATTATTGCTGTTTGCATATTTGCTGATCTATCTCCTCGAAAAGACATTCGGATTTATTTCGAACGTAACCTTGGTAGAGCTCTCGGACATTAACTCCCCGATTCTCAGACAACTGTCCGAGATTTGTCCCGGTACGTTCCAACACTCCATGCAGATTTCGAATTTAGCGGCCGAAGCGGCAAACAAAATAGGTGCAAACGCCCAATTAGTAAGAACCGGAGCTTTATACCACGACATAGGGAAACTTGCAAACCCGGCATTTTTTACCGAAAACCAGTCGGGAGTAAATCCGCACCAAACACTTTCGTACGAACAAAGTGCCCAGATTATCATACAACATGTGAAAGATGGGCTTAAAATGGCCGATAAATTGATGCTTCCGCAAGCAATCAAGGACTTTATCAGCACACACCACGGTAAAAGTAAAGCCAAATATTTTTATAATTCTTATAAAAACGAATTTCCCGATTTCAAGATCAATGAAGATTCTTTCATCTATCCGGGACCGAATCCTTTCACGAAAGAGACCGGGATACTAATGATGGCAGATGCTGTCGAGGCCGCCTCCCGCAGCCTGAAAGAGTATACAGAAGAGTCGATCTCGAAACTGGTCAACAACATCATCGACGGCCAAATCGCTGAAGGACTTTTCAAAGATACTCCTCTAAGTTTTAAAGACGTGGAAGCCATAAAGAATGTATTTATCGAAAAACTGAAAACGATGTACCATACGCGAATCAGTTATCCGGAACTTAAAAAAGACCCGAATAAACAAACAGAATCGCCGCAGCAATAACCTGCCGGAACTATTGTAACGGGATAATAATAACCTGAAATTAAAAAAAAGGTTTTCCGTATCAAATTTTTATTCTGGTAGAATAAAAATGAGAAATATATAGGTAGATACAGAAAATTTATGTAATATTGCAACGTCAAAAACAAACAGAAGCAGAGATAATGAAAGCGTTCCTGCAATATAGTTTCACATATACTACTACAACTACCCCTTAGGGGGTCTGAGTTGTCATATCCATCCTTTTGGTTCATAAATTCTTATATATGAACCGGTTCTACTGAAAATAAATTTATAAATTTGTTCTTGTTTCGACAAGCGGCTTTTTTCTATGCTCTGCAATAATGAATAACGGAGCAAGAAATATGCACCGAAAAAAAATAACAAACGCTGATGAAAGTACTAAAATTCGGAGGAACATCCGTAGGTTCCATAGAAAGTATTAAAAACGTAAAAAAAATAGTAGAAGAGTGCGATGAACCGACAATAGTCGTGGTATCTGCTTTAGGAGGAATCACTGATAAATTAATCGAGACAGCACGTTTAGCAGGAATCGGAGATGCAAAATACCTATCTCACTTCGAGGAAATCATAAACAGACATCACCACATTATCGACGGGGTTGTACCGGAAGACCGCAAAAACGAGGTATTCGAGATCGTCAATAAATTATTGGACGAACTTGGGAACATATTCCGGGGAGTATCGCTTATTAAAGATTTGTCTACCAAAACCCAAAATACCATCGTCAGTTACGGAGAGCGAATATCCTCCGTTATTGTCAGCCGGGTAATCAAAAATGCCGTACACTACGACGCCCGGGAATTTATAAAAACCGAAGTCCAATTCAACAAAAACGTCGTAGACTTCGATTTGACTAACGAACTTATCAAAAAGACATTTAAAGAATTACCCCAAGTAGCATTGGTGCCGGGATTTATATCTTCGGATAAAAAGAACAACGACATCACCAATCTGGGAAGAGGCGGATCGGACTACACGGCAGCTATTCTCGCCGCAGCACTGGGAGCATCCCGGTTAGAGATATGGACAGACGTCGACGGATTTATGACCGCCGATCCTCGGGTAATCAATAACACATACGTCATCGAGCATCTATCGTTCATCGAAGCGATGGAACTATGCAACTTCGGTGCAAAAGTCATTTATCCACCGACCATTTATCCGGTTTATCACAAAAACATACCGATCGTAATCAAGAACACGTTCAATCCGGATGCTCCGGGAACATTGATTACCGAGAATATGGCTTCGGGCGAAGGGAAGGCGATCAAAGGAATATCCTCGATCAACGACACTTGCCTGATTACCGTTTCAGGACTTGGAATGGTGGGAGTTATCGGTATCAACTACCGCATATTCAAAGCTCTTGCCAAATCGGGCGTCAGTGTATTCCTTGTATCTCAGGCATCCTCTGAAAACAATACCTCCTTTGCCGTCAAGAATGCAGATGCAGACTTGGCCGTCAAGGTTTTGACCGAAGAATTTTCTCAAGAAATCGAAATGGGTGAGATCAGCGAAATCAGTGCCGAAAAAGATCTCGCTACGGTAGCTATTGTCGGGGAAAACATGAAACATACCCCGGGTATTGCCGGAAAACTATTCAATACACTGGGACGTAACGGTATCAACGTCATCGCATGCGCACAAGGAGCGTCGGAGACCAATATATCGTTCGTAATAGAACTGAACAGCTTACGGAAAGCACTGAACGTAATTCATGATTCGTTTTTCCTATCCAACGTACAAGTGCTCAATGTATTTATCGCCGGAATAGGATTGGTAGGAAGAGATTTACTGGGACAAATACGGAAACAACAACCGAATCTACTCAAAGACAAATCTTTACGGCTCAACATCGTCGGGATGGCCAATTCGAAAAAATGCCTGTTCCGTCGAGAAGGAATATCGCTCGACCATTATGAGGAAGAGTTGAAAGCATCTCCGTTGACCGCCAGTCCGGCAGCAATCCGGGACGGTATCATCCAAATGAACATCTTCAATTCGGTGTTCGTCGATTGCACGGCCAGCAGCGAAATAGCAGGGATTTACAAAGATTTGCTCAACCATAACGTATCGGTCGTAGCCGCCAACAAAATAGCAGCCTCTTCGGCTTACGAAAATTATGCCGAGTTGAAACGGACTGCCCGCAAACGGGATGTCAAATACCTATTCGAGACAAATGTCGGAGCCGGATTGCCGATTATCAACACGATCAACAACCTGATCAACAGCGGTGACAAGATTCTGAAAATCGAAGCTGTCGTTTCGGGAACATTAAATTTTATCTTCAACGTTTTAAGCGAAGATGTCCCGTTGAGCAAGGCTATTCGCATGGCGCAGGAATCAGGATATAGCGAACCCGATCCCCGACTCGACCTGAACGGTCAGGACGTGATCAGAAAACTTGTTATTTTGGCAAGAGAAGCCGGATATCGGGTAGAGCAAAGCGATGTAGTAAAAAAACTGTTTATTCCGGAAGAATATTTCGAAGGGTCTTTGGAGAATTTCTGGAAACAAATTCCCAAACTCGATAAAGAATTTGAAGAACGTCGCAAAAAGCTGGTATCCGAAAATAAAAGATACCGTTTTGTGGCAACTTTAGATGGAGGTAAAGTCGAAGTCGGATTGCAAGAGGTCGACAGCCGTCATCCGTTCTACCAACTGGAAGGAAGCAATAATGTAATATTGATAACGACCGAACGTTACAAGGAATACCCGATGGTTATCAAAGGTTACGGAGCAGGAGCCATGGTTACGGCAGCCGGTGTATTTGCCGACATCATCAGTATTGCAAATATCCGTTAGAAAAAATAAGTACTATCATGAAATATATAATCGTATTAGGAGATGGAATGGCAGACGAGCCTATTGCCGAATTGGGGAACAAGACTCCCCTACAAGCGGCCGATACTCCCGTTATGGACTGGCTTGCCTCGCATGGAAGATGCGGCCGATTGAATACTGTACCTAAAGGTTTTGAACCGGGAAGCGAAATCGCCAATATGTCGGTTCTCGGATATGACTTATACAAAGTTTTCGAAGGCCGGGGATCTTTAGAAGCTGCCAGCATGGGCGTAGACATAGAACCGGGAGAGATGGCAATGCGTTGCAATTTGATCTGCATAGAAAACGGCATTATAAAAAATCATTCTGCCGGACATATTTCTAATGAAGAAGCGGCTGAACTGATCGATTATTTACAAAAAGAACTGGGAGGAGACGATGTGAATTTCTTCCCGGGAGTATCGTATCGGCATCTTCTTAAGTTGAAAGGCGGAGACAAACGATTGAAATGCACCCCACCTCACGACGTACCCGGAACTCCGGCTGCCGAAGTGATGGTGAAAGCATTGGTCCCTGAAGCTCAAAAAACAGCCGATCGGCTGAACGAATTGATTATCGAATCGCAGAAACTGCTAAGTAAACATCCGGTAAATCTGAAAAGAAAAGCTGAAGGTAAAGATGTTGCCAGCAGTATATGGCCTTGGTCTCCGGGATATAAACCGCAAATGGAACCTATAACCCAACGTTACGGATTACGCAGCGGTGTGGTTATTTCGGCTGTTGACCTGATTAAAGGTATCGGTATCTATGCCGGACTAAAATCGATCGATGTAGAAGGGGCCACCGGACTATACGATACAAATTATGAGGGAAAAGTAGAGGCGGCGATAGAGGCATTGAAAGATAACGATTTTGTATATCTGCATATCGAAGCCAGTGATGAAGCCGGCCATGAAGGCGATGCATTACTCAAGAAAAAAACAATCGAGTTTTTAGATCACCGGGTTCTGAAACGGCTGGTAGAAGCAGCAAAAGAGATGGACGAGCCTTTGACAATCGCCCTTTTGCCCGATCATCCTACACCGTGCCATATCCGTACGCACACGGCTGCCCCGATTCCATTCGTAATCTATAAGCCGGGAAGTAAACCGGATGATGTTCAGGTTTATGACGAATTCAGCGTTGAGAAAGGATACTACGGACTTTTAAGTCGAGATGAATTTATTAAAGAACTTTTCAAAAAAGATTAACGAAATGTATTACTACAGTACAAACAAACAAGCACCTAAAGTATCTTTAGAAGAAGCTGTAATCAAGGGTCTTGCTTCGGATAAAGGTCTTTATATGCCGGAATCTATAAAAAGACTTCCCGATGCCTTTTATCACAACATCGGAGAGATGACATTCCAAGAAATCTCTTTTATCGTAGCAGAGGCTTTTTTTGGAGAAGATGTCGAAGCCGATACCCTAAAAAAAATAGTTTACGACACTTTAAACTTTGATACACCGTTAGTTCATGTACATGACAACATATACAGTTTAGAGCTGTTCCACGGTCCGACCCTTGCTTTTAAAGATGTCGGCGGACGTTTCATGGCGCGGTTACTAAGCCACTTTATCCGGCAAAAGGGAGAAAAAGAAGTAAATGTCTTGGTTGCAACATCCGGCGATACCGGAAGTGCCGTGGCAAACGGATTCTTGGGAGTTCCCGGTATACGAGTATTCGTACTCTATCCCAAAGGGAAAGTCAGTGAAATTCAAGAAAAGCAATTTACGACTCTCGGACAAAACATTACGGCATTGGAAGTCGACGGCACATTCGACGATTGCCAGGCCCTTGTAAAAGCCGCATTCATCGATAAGGAATTGAATAAAGCGATGTTGCTGACCTCGGCCAACTCGATTAACGTTGCACGGTTTTTGCCTCAGTCTTTCTATTATTTTTATGCTTATGCCCAATTAGCACGCATCGGTAAAAACAAAGAGGTCGTATTCTGTGTCCCCAGTGGAAACTTCGGAAACATAACCGCAGGACTATTCGCTAAAAGAATGGGATTGCCGGTAAAACGTTTTATCGCAGCAAACAACCGTAACGACGTTTTCCTGCAATACCTCAATTCGGGCAAATATGAACCCCGGCCTTCGATACAAACCATAGCCAATGCCATGGATGTGGGTAATCCCAGCAATTTTGCCCGAATACTGGACTTATATGGCAATTCTCATGAAGCTATTTGCAAAGATATAAGCGGAGTCAGCTACACCGATGAACAGATACGGGAAACTCTCGGTGAAACATACAAGAAATACAATTATCTGCTCGATCCGCATGGCACATGCGGATACCGTGCCTTGACCGAAAAACTCGCTCCCGAAGAAAACGGTATCTTCCTGGAGACAGCGCACCCGGCCAAATTTCTTGAGACCGTAGAGGAAGTTATCAACACCCCTGTTAATATCCCCAATACTCTTTTGGAATTTATGCGCGGAGAAAAACAAAGTATAGAAATTTCGACATCATTTGCATCGTTTAAACGACTGCTGCTCAATCTGAAATAAGACTTATAAACAGGTTATCAACAATCATACATATAACGGTTGATAACCTGTTTATTTTTTCTCAAGGCATTAAACCTTTTCGGGTAAGTGCAAGTCTATTTAAATAAGTAGGGACAAACATCCCTTTTTATCTTTTCAATAACACTGCCTCATCATGAAAAACATACACACAATAATAATCTGCGTCTTTATGGGAATCATGATAACTTCCCAAATACAATCAGGAGCAAAGATATTCTCAAAAAATGCCAAACGGATCAATAAAACAGACTCTATCGATATGAGATATCATGATCAAGCTCTTGAAGCACTAAAAGACAGCTTTTTCGTTTTCAATACCGAACAAATCATTTTCAATAACGGGATCAGCACTTCTATAAGCCCCATAACCAATTTTATATCGTTGAATAAAAATCAGGTCATTGTACAAATAGCATTTGACACTCCATATATCGGATACAATGGATTAGGAGGCATTACCGTAGAAGGTCATATCTCAAACCTCAAAATAAGAACCAACAAGAAAGGATTTACCCGTTACGAGTTCTATGCAAACGGCACAGGTATAGCAGCAAGAATCGAATTGATGTTACACCCTGAAAACAACTCGGCAACGGTGATGATATCTCCGAATTTTAGTAACAAACAACTCAATTTAAGCGGAAGCGTCACACCATTTAATAAAGCTTATATTTACAAGGGTTCTTCTTTATGAAGACAAACGGCTATGATACCTCAATAAGCCTCAAAATTCATATTTTATGACACATTTGCACTTCTGTAAACATTATGCATTCACTATATTTGCAATATAAACTTTAACCTCCCAAAATACGATGAAAGGAAAAATTATTTTTTTGACATGTTTTCTTCTCATATCATATCTGGTAAAAGCAGAAAACAAACAAGTAATCAAAATCAGTACAAATGATATAGACCTCATCTATAAAGTTGGAGATAACGGACGTCTATATCAAAGTTATTTAGGCAAAAAATTGCATCATCCATCTGATCTCGCCTACTTGCCCCAAGAAGCAGAGGCCTATCTTACCCACGGAATGGAAGACTATTTCGAACCGGCTATACATGTCGTGCATAATGACGGAAATCCTTCATTATTGCTAAAATATATATCCCATACCGAAAATTCTATTTCTCCCGAAATAAGCGAAACGGTAATTACTCTACAAGATGACAAATATCCGGTCACCGTTAAGTTACACTATATCGCTTATACAAAAGAAAATATAATCAAGACTTTTACAGAAATCAGCCACCAAGAAAAGAAGCCGATAGAATTACAAAAATATGCGTCTTCCATGTTGCATCTTAACCATTCCCAATATTTTCTCACTGAATTTTCAGGTGATTGGGCTAACGAAGTAAACATGAAAGAACAACCTTTGGAATTCGGTAAAAAAATACTGGATTCTAAGTTAGGGACAAGAGCCAATATGCTATGTTCGCCATTTTTCCAACTCTCTTTAGACCAAAAAGCCGAAGAGAATCAAGGTGAGATCTTGGTCGGTACGTTAGGTTGGACAGGGAACTTCCGCTTTACGTTCGAAATTGACAATAAAAACAAACTCCGCATCATCTCCGGAATAAACCCATACGCCTCAGAATATCTTCTGAAGCCGAACGAGGTATTTAAAACACCCGACTTCTATTTTACTTACAGCCTTTCAGGGAAAGGTCAGGCGAGCCGAAACTTTCATGACTGGGCACGTAAATATCAAGTAAAAGATGGAGGCAAAGACCGTATGACCCTCTTAAATAACTGGGAAGCTACCTACTTCGACTTCAATGAAGAAAAGCTCGTAAAATTGATGGATGACGCCGTAAAATTGGGCGTAGACATGTTCCTGCTCGACGACGGCTGGTTTGCCAACAAATATCCTCGGAGCAGTGACCATCAAGGATTAGGAGATTGGGAAGAGACTGCCGATAAACTGCCCAACGGCATCGGCTACCTGACCGAAACGGCAAAGAAAAAAGGGATAAAATTCGGTATCTGGATCGAACCTGAAATGGTAAACCCCAAGAGCGAATTATATGAGAAACATAAAGACTGGGTCATTCATTTGCCCAATCGCGAAGAGTATTACTTCCGTAACCAACTGGTACTGGATTTGAGCAATCCTAAAGTGCAGGATTATGTATTTAATGTTGTAGACAATCTAATGACCAAATATCCTGACATCGCATTCTTCAAATGGGATTGCAACAGCCCGATTACAAATATCTACTCGCCCTATCTAAAAGATAAACAATCGCACTTATATATCGATTATGTACGTGGCCTCTATAATGTTTTGGATCGTATCAAGGCTAAATATCCCAATCTGCCAATGATGCTCTGCTCTGGCGGTGGTGGACGTTCAGACTACGAAGCATTGAAATATTTTACCGAATTCTGGATAAGCGACAATACCGATCCGATAGAAAGATTATTCATCCAATGGGGATACTCCCAGATTTTCCCAGCCAAAGTCATGTGTGCGCATGTTACGACATGGAATAAAAATACCAGTATAAAATTCCGTACAGATGTTGCCATGATGTGCAAACTCGGATTCGATATCAAACTGACGGACATGAGCAAAAATGATGAAAGCTATTGCGAACAGGCCGTAAAAAACTATAATCGGCTAAAACCGGTTATCTTGGACGGAGACATGTTCCGCCTGGTATCTCCTTACGGGAACAATCACACTTCGACAATGTATGTAGACAAAGCACAGCAAAACGCCGTAGTGTTTGCATTCGATATACATCCGCGCTATGCCGAGAAAACTCTTCCTGTTCGCCTGCAAGGATTAGACCCTGACAAAATGTACCGAATAAAAGAGATTAACCTGATGCCGGGGGCAAACTCTTCTCTTCCAAACAACGAAAAACTTTTCTCTGGAGAGTTTTTAATGAACGTCGGATTAGACCTGTTTACGAAACAGCAACTGAATAGCCGTATTGTAGAAATTACAGCTGAAGATTGATTTCATTATTCTATAAAACAAAGAATGCTATCTGCCCTATCGGGTAAGATAGCATTCTTTTTATGTCTACACGTCTCAACAAGGATCTGGCCTATTCCCCAAGAAGCACCCATATCAATCTGCTCAGATATGAGAGTGTGTTGTTTAACGACGTAATAAAAGAAGAAAACATCAACACGCTGACAGTATTTCCGTTACGTTTCATGATAATAACAAGAAAGAAAAAGACATTTCTCCTCCAATAAAAAGTTTCTAAATACTCTCTTTATGATTAGCCTTTTACTCTCCCCAACTAAAGATAAACATATTTAGAAAACAGAAATGTGATTATTCCATTTAGACAAACATCGATCAATCGTGTCAGATACGCCCTTAAATAAAAAAGATAGAATTCAAAAAAATTATATATCGCAATTTTTCTGAATTCTATCTTTTCCGGTATTCGGAGCAATAAATTATAGACACTCTGTATTACCTCTAATGCTCCTTTTTCTAATCACCAAGAGAAGTTCCTAAAAAAACTCCCATACTACAAACCTATCCTTTTTTACCAAAAAAACTAAAATACATATTTATCATCACAAAATCATCTTAAATACACGACTGGATTTATCTACTATTACCGAAATAAAATAGACGCCTTTACTCAGATTGTCGAGAATGCCTTTTCCTGTTACAGAGACAAGAGAGACAAGTGAAGCTGCAGCATCGGTAATTTTCAGTATGGCTTCTTTTTCACCTACATTGTAGTAGATATTCCCACCCGAGGCATAGACACTAACGTCTGAGACCTCTTTTTTTTTTAAACCGGCCGTAGTAGGATTAAAATCAGATTTGGCAAATTCTCCGCCTCGTTTTCCATTATCGATAGCCTGTACTCCCCATTCATAATCGGCATCTTCATCGGGGATATACATAGAATACGAGGTTTTCAT
>CASFRL010000100.1 GCA_949297285.1 uncultured Bacteroidales bacterium | reverse complement strand
TATCGGACGGGAGAAGCAGAAGAATTTCTTAGCTTATTGCCAGCGGCTGATCCGGGAAAACTTTATCTGTTGTTTTCATACGCCGGAATTGAATTATATGAACCGGGAAGAGGCGCAGTTCGCGACCAAATTTTCCCCCTTTGTAAACGAACGCAATGTGATAGATCTGATGGATGAGTTGGCGAAAGCGGAGCTGCATATTACGCAAAACGTCAACGCCAAAATGGTATTTTTCGACTTGGCTCTCCAAATCACGGTCCTGATCAAGAGATGATTCCGGCTGCTTTCGGAGCTTTCCTCTTTTATGACGGTGTGTCATAATAAGATATTGGCACACAGATGACACGGATTAAACAGATTTTCATAGATTTATTCGACTGTTCATCAATAATATATATTCTGTGTTATTTGTGTGCAATTTTATATTTTGACACACTCCCTTTTATGAGAATACAAAGCGATACGACAGTTTTCGTTCAGCAAATCAACTTATATCCGATGCCGCGGATATTGACAATCTGGATATTCGGATCAGCGGAGAGTTTTTTCCTTAATTTGGTGATGAACACATCCATACTTCGGGCATTAAAGAAATTATCGTCTCCCCAAAGCGCTAATAATACAGGACGACGATTAAGCACTTCATTCTGATGCTCGCATAACATCCGCAGGATTTCCGTTTCCCGATAAGAAAGGGATTCGGTCTGTCCGTTAATTTCCAAGAGTTGGTGGGCAACTCGGAAGCGATAAGCACCTATTTGATACTCTTCCTTCTGTTTGGCAAGTTTGATGTCGATAGGCCGGTTAAGCAACGCTTGAATACGCACAATCAATTCTTCCATATCGAAAGGCTTTTTCAAATAATCATTACCCCCTACCTTAAATCCGTCCACCACATCTTCTGTCGAGGAGCGCGCTGTGAGAAAAAGAATAGGAATATGTTTGTTCATCTGCCGAATCATCTTCGTTAATGTGAAGCCATCCAATTGCGGCATCATGACATCGAGCACAAGAATATCCGGCTTGATTTGCCTGAACAGTTCAAAGGCCTTTTCTCCATTCGAGGCCAAAGTGATTTTGAAATCCGGCAGACTTTCCAAACTATCTTTAATGATTTTTGCCAAAGCAATTTCATCTTCAGCTAATAATATATGTATCATTTTATTGAGGAATTAAAAGAGTAAATATGGAACCTTTGTTTTCTTGACTGCTTACTTGAATAGAACCGCCATGCCGTTCGATAATTTCTTTCGCATAGCTCAATCCTAAGCCATAACCTTTCACATCGTGTCGATTCCCTTTAGAAATACGATAAAAGCGTTCGAATATCTGCTTTTGATACTTAGCAGGAATACCGCAACCATTGTCTTTTATATCAATCTCCAGATTGCGTTCATTGCGTTTGAGCCGTATGGAAATCTCGACTTCTTCACCTGAATATTTTATGGCATTGTCAATTAGGTTCGCTATTACGTGCGTCAGATGAAACCTGTCGGCATAAACCGGCTGTTCGCCCCATTCGTTTTCTATTTGGAAACGGACCGGTTTGTTTGCTTTCAGGGCAAATTGTTCCGACAGGCGTTTCACGATAGGCGCTACTTGGAATTGTTCCTTTTGCAGATGAAAGTTCTTTCGTTCATCGATTGCCATACTCAGTATTTTTTCAACCAGTTCGGTCAGTTGCTTTAATTGTTGCTTACAGATATTGAAATACTCTTCGCGTTTAACCGGATTATCGACCAAGCGAAAGGTTTGCAATGCATCAATCGCAGAATAAGTAATTGTGATAGGCGTTTTCAATTCGTGCGTCATGTTATTAATGAAATCATTCTTGATTTGCGCAACGGTCTTCTGGTGCAAAATCGTTCGAATCAGGTAGAAATAGCAGGTCGTTGTAAGTAAAACGAAAAAAATAGAGAGCATGAAAGCATAGAGCATACGCCGGTAGATAAGTCGGTCTGCATCGACCACGAAGCCTTGCAATCCGAACTCTTCATTCATCGTGATGCTCACCCGGCGGGATTGGATTAAATTTTCCAATTTCAAATCTTGGGGCTTTGACGTATCTATAAGGGTGTCTTTTCCAAACACCGCATCTACAAAATGCGGCCGGGAAATGCCATTTCGTTCCAATACCGTGCCGAACACGCTGTCTATCGTAAGAATACTAATCGGGCGGATGGCCGTTACCATCTCAAATATTCCGGCAGATGACGCCAATCGTACGACATCATAGCTTTCTTTATAATACTCTTTTGTGAAAGTCAGCGGTTTGTCACGTTCGTCGGTCGGATTCAAAATCATATTCCGATAATACCGCACCATCTTTTTGTTTTCTTGATGACTGAGCACCCTACTGATGCTATCTACGGCAATACCCATCGACATTTCGCCATGCGGAGCACCTTGTGTGGAATCTTGCTCCATACGAGTCAGATGAATGGCTAAGGTCTCTGCAATCGATTGTTCGAAAAGCTGGTGCACCTTATTCGCCATGTGCTTCTTTTCCGTTTCATAAGTATTCCAAAGCCAACAACCTTGCGAAATAAAAATACCTACGACGGAAATCGAAACGAATAACAGAATAAAATATCGTTGTATTTTCATCTTTTTATACCGGATATCCTGTTGGGTTATCCCTTATTTTTAAACAAATATAGGTTGTTTTTCGGGAGTTGTCCGGAGTGATAACACTAAATAACACTAAGTAGCAGAGTGATAACCAAGCTTGCAAACCGAATCTTCTACTTTTACGCCCAATAAAATGAAAAGACAATGAAACGCTACTTGTATATGATTGGCTTGGGATTGAGTTTTTTTGAACTGCTCTCAGCACAAGGGTTCAAAGGAAAAGTAACAAATGAGGCAGGCAACCCGATAGAAGGGGCAACCGTTGTACTGCAAAAAGCAGACTCGACCTTTATTGACATCTGTCTTACCGATACGGTAGGCAGATTCCAGTTTAAACAGAAAGAGAAGCCCTGCCGATTGATTTTCCAACATGTGGCTTATGAAACGAAAGAGGTAGAAAAGATAATCTTCCCGGATACGATGGAGATTTATGTCTTGAAAGAGCGGAACACGGCTTTAGAAGATTTGGTGATTACGGCTGAAAAGCCGTATGTA
>CASFRL010000099.1 GCA_949297285.1 uncultured Bacteroidales bacterium | reverse complement strand
ATGCAGGAATTGAATAAGGCTATAGGACGAGAAGATTTGATGGCACAGATGAGAAAGCAGTTGTTGAATTTGGTCCAGATCGGCTTTGAATATTTAGAATTGGAATGGAGTTATAAAGGGAAAAAGTATCATTCATTGTGTATTGTATCTGATGAACAGGGAGGTATTATATATGAACCTATCGGAGGATCTGTTTTGACGGGTTCGACAAATATTATTATAAACGAAAAGGCTTTTTAAAAAATAGTGTAATAAAAATTTTATTATAGAATAGCGATCTTTACGTCAAGAATAATTTTCATGGTATTTTAGAGTTAAGATTGAGGGAGAACGGTTGTTGGGATGGCAACCTTTCTTTTTTTGTTGAGGATAATTCTTCGGTTTCTATTTGAAAGGAGACTGTGTGTGTCGAAAAATTGTAGAAGAATAATCTATCTTTTATTTTATTCTATATCTTTGTTTTGATTAGAACAATGAGATGAAAACGGGTTACAATGTTATGTAGAGGATATAAAGAACAGTCGCTCAGATTTGGACGGCTTTTCACGTTTATTTCCCATTTCTGATACGTTGGCAAATAAATTTATGTCCGTAAGATATTCAGGAAAATTATTAGACAGACTCTTGGAAAAGTAAGGAGGTAGAAGATGTTTAGGCTGTTCAAAGAAATAAGAGTAAAGATTTTGATTGGGTATTTGTCGCTGATCGTAATAGCCTTTTTTTCGGTATTTTTCTTGTTCGATAAGTTTTCGAACCTTTCGCTTCCCGACGAAGAAGAAAGTGCGATGCGCACCAAACGTTCCTTGATTAGCGAAACCTTGACGTTATTGTATGAGTCTGAGAATAATTTGCAGGCATTGAGCAGTGGTAATGTACGGAGTACCCGCCGTTATCATCAAACTTTTGATAAAATGTATCAAAATATCGATTCATTGAAACAATTAGTTGCTGATACTGTACAACAACAACGAATGGATAGTATTATTATCCTTCTTGCCGAGAAGGAGTCCAATTCGTTGATATGGTTAAGACTTCGGAAAAATGCGGATACAGGCAATTTGTACGAACAGAATATCCAGCGGGAAATTATTCGCAGGGATTCGCTTATCCGAACCATACAGGTGCGGAAAAAAACCGTAGTAAAACAAGATACCCTTACGGTCAAGAATCCGAGGAAGAGTTTTTTTAAACGTTTGGCCGATGCCTTTTCGCCGAGAAAAGAAGATGAAGAAACCGTATATAGTCAGTCTCAACAGTTGATTACAGATACGGTAGAGCTTCCGTATAATGCTGCCGATACGATTGCCGGAATATTTTCAGAAATACAGTATGCCGTCTCTGACCAGCAAAAGAAAATACAAGACCAGGTGGCTCGAAAAAGTGAGCTGTTGCGTTATAACAACCAGATTTTATCGGTTAAGATCAATAATTTGGTAAGAGCCGTTGAACAGGAAGAGTTGGACCGATCACTTTCTCGTTATCGAGACAGAGATCTGGTGATGAGACATTCGATATTGGTGATAGGGGGAATTGCGCTGTTTTCTTTGATATTGATAATCTTTTTTATCGTATTTATTTGGAAAGATATT
>CASFRL010000098.1 GCA_949297285.1 uncultured Bacteroidales bacterium | reverse complement strand
TCTCGATTATGAATATGTCGTACTGTTAAACTCGGATGTAGAGGTTACTCCCGGATGGATAGAACCGTTGGTCGAATATTGCGACAGCCATGCCGATGTTGCCGCCTGCCAGCCCAAGCTGAAGGCTTACCGGCAAAAAGACTATTTTGAATATGCCGGAGCGGCAGGAGGTTTTCTCGACCGATATGGATATGCCTTTTGCCGGGGAAGAATATTCGATACGATAGAAAAAGATAACGGCCAATATGATTCGATCGCAGATATATTCTGGGCAACAGGGGCTTGCCTGTTTATCCGACGGACAGAATATCTCGACGCCGGAGGGCTCGACGCCGCATTTTTTGCACACATGGAGGAAATAGACCTTTGCTGGAGGGTACACCTTAAAGAGAAACGTATTGTCGCCATTCCCCAAAGTACGGTCTATCATTTGGGCGGAGGCACTCTAAATGCGTTGAACCCTCGAAAAACATATCTTAATTTCCGCAACAATTTATTAATGCTTTACAAAAACCTGCCTCTAAAAGAGGGGAAATCGCTCTTGTTTACTCGCCGACTTTTAGACACGGCCGCAATGGCGAAATTCCTTGTTGCGGGAGAATGGGGAAATGTAAAAGCCGTATGGAAGGCGCACATGGATTTTCGAAAAATGAAAAAACAGTACGATTGTCAACCGAATGTCAATCTGCTTAAAAGTTTTCCGGAAACAAATCGCAACATTACCGTCGATTATTTTCTCAAAAAGAAAAAGTTTTTCGATTAACATTATATAAATAACCGGTAACAAGAAATCTTGTCATCGGTTATTTTTTTATTTATAGGAAAAAACATCAAAACATCTGTCGTAAAAAGCAGTTTATTCTCTGTAATATACTCTTTTTACTCGGGAAGAGACCGAAGTCAATATTTCATACGGGATTGTCTGCAACCAGTCCGCAATTTCGGTTACAGGCAATTGATCCCCGAATATTTCGACCCGGTCACCCTCTTTGCAATCGATATCGGTAACATCGATCATGCAGACATCCATACAGATATTGCCGACAATCGGAGCTCTCTTTCCATTGACAACGACAGCTCCTTTTCGGTTTCCGAGGTGACGGTTCAATCCGTCGGCATAACCGATAGGGATGGCGGCAATGCGCGAACGCCGTGTCAGTACGCCCCGACGGCTATACCCAACTGTCTGATCCTCATCCAACTCTTTTATTTGCAAAATTGTCGTTTTCAAAGTAGAGACAGTCCGTAAACCGGAATCCATACCGCAGGCCGAGATACCGTAAAGACCGATACCCAACCGGACGGCCTCCATCTGCTCATCCGTAAAACGGGTTATTCCGGAAGTATTCAAGATATGTCGCATCACCGGCTGGGGGGTAACAGCCTGTATGGCAACGGCGCACTCTTTGAACAAAGCGATTTGCTGACGTGAAAATTCATCGAAACAAGGGTCGTCGCTCCCGGCAAAATGAGAAAACACAGAACGTGCCATAACGGCATCTTGAGACTTGAGGCAATCTGTCAAACGCGGCATATCTTCTAACATAAACCCAAGGCGATGCATCCCCGAATCGATCTTAATATGCACCGGATAACGCACAATACCCTGTTTTTTGGCCTCTCCGATCAATGCTTCCAACAGTTTGAAACTATAAACCTCCGGTTCTAACGAATAGCGGAACAACGTCCGGAAACTGTTCATCTCAGGATTCATTACCATAATGGGCATCGTAATGCCGGCTTTTCTCAACTCGGCACCCTCATCGGCAACGGCAACAGCCAAGTAGTCGCATCCCCGATCTTGTAATGTTTTGGCCAACTCATACGATCCGGCACCATAACCGAAGGCCTTAACCATGCAGATAATTTTGGTTTCCGGCTTCAGTTTTTGCTTATAATAATTATAGTTATCTATCAGTGCATCTAAATTTACCTCCAGAATCGTTTCATGCTGCTTCAATTCCAAAGCTTCAGATATCTCTTCAAAACAGAAATTCCGAGATCCCTTAATAAGAATCAACTCATTCGAGAAACGGTCGGCCGCACCCGAAAAAAGAAATTCACCGGTCGTGGAATAAAACTCTGCTTCCATGGGGAAAAGAGACTTATACTGCGAAAGTTCTTGACCGATTCCGATAAAGCGATCGATATTTTTACGGATAACAATCTCGGATACCCGCCGGTACAAATCTTCTGAAGACATTCCCGACTGAAGTATATCGGACAAAATCAATGTGCGCCGCATACCCCGCGCCGCCGAACGCCGATTCTGAAAATCGAGGGCTATATCGAGCGAATTGATATCCGAATTATACGAATCGTTTATGATGAGGCAGCCGTTTCTTCCCTCTTTTACCTCCATACGCATCGCCACAGGCTCGAGAGTGCACATACGAGCGGCAATTTCATCTCCGGTTTTTCCCAGATAGAGCATTACAGCCAAGCAATGTATCGCATCTTCAATCGATGCATCCTCTACAAAAGGTATGGTAAATGAAGAGGAGTAACGCAAATAGTCATAGCTGATGCGGGTACTGTTCTCCCCTTTTTCGATTTTAGAAATATAGAGAGCCCTGTCTTTGTCTTTTCTCGACCAGGCAATCTCCCGGGTGCTCATGCACATTTTTTCGGCCGAATCGACAATCACCGGATCGTCTCCGTTATAAATAACCGATTCGGCATGAGTAAACAACGAAAGTTTCTCGATACATTTTTCTTGCATCGAAGAAAATCCCTCTTGATGCGCATCGCCCAAATAGGTCAAAATACCGAATGTCGGTTTTATAATCGCCTCTAATTTGTCCATCTCTCCGGGCTTGGAAATTCCTGCCTCGATGACGGCAAGTTCCGTATTTTCGTCGATCTCCCAAATCGAGAGGGGCACGCCTATTTGCGAATTATAGCTGCGGGGAGAACGCACCATATTATAATCGGTATGCAACAATTGGTAAAGCCACTCTTTTACGATCGTCTTTCCGTTGCTTCCGGCAATACCGATTACCGGAATATCGAAGCGTTTGCGATGAGCTGCTGCGAGCTCTTGCAAAGCCGACAGTGTATCTTTTACTAAAAGGAAATTAGCATCCGCCATCTCTGCCCGGTTCTCAGGAAGTGAACTTACGACAAAATTGCGAACGCCTTTCCGATATAAATCACCGATATAACGGTGTGCATCGTTCCGTTTAGAAACCAATGCAAAGAAGAGCGTTTCTTCGGGAAAAGTCAACGAGCGACTATCCGTCAACAAATTAGACACAATACATTCATGCACAGACGGACAATCTGCATGCAAAATGCGCACTATATCTGTTATCTTATAATTCATCCCGTTACAATGTTTTTAAAAATGATTCGAGAGAGTTGATCTCCTCTGAAAGGTCAAAGTAAGGATATTTTTCCCGGATTTTTTTCAGTTTAAACAAATTTTGCATACTAAACGTACGAAAAGCTTCTGCATCAGGGGTAAGCGGACGGTGATGCAATGCTTTCTCAAGTTGTGCCCATTCCCGGTTCAACATACGGGTCTCTTCAGAAAAACACGATTCTGAAAAACGTTCCCAAATATAATCTATCGCCTGCTCGGTCGGATGTGTCATCCCGGCATCATAAAACCGGTAATCTCTCAACTCATCCATAACGATCTCGTAAGAGGGGAAATAGAAACAATTCTCCGGAAAGAGTCGGCACAATTCATCGACAAAAAGTAACAATACCGATTTACTGAGTTGATTCTCATGCGCACCATCTTTTAAATGCCGAATCGGACTGACGGTAAACAGTATCCTTAATGCGGGATTCGATTTGAACAAACGTTCGGTCAAAGGCATCCATTCCTGAAGCAACTCTCCGACTCCGACCCTACGACGGTCGAACAAAGAGGCCGGCAATTTATGACAATTCGCCACAATCTGACCGGTTTCTCGCAAAGTATATACATAAGCCGTACCGAAAGTAATCAACAGCCAAGAAGCCTCAGACAACTTTCGGGATGCGATATCCAACCGACTATTGATCCCTTCAAGGCACAAATTCGCATCGGTATGTGAAAATCGTGAATGATGCCGAAAACTATGCCATAAATTACCCGCTTTAAAAATATCTTTTTCCGTACAATGGACACCGTCCATCAACATATGCAAAGCATCTGCAATAGAAAACGGATTGTATAAAATACCCGTAGGGTTTATTTCTACATTAAATTTATAGACATCTAACAGATGCCCTATATTCTCAGCGAAACAAGAGCCCAATAACACAATTCCACTCTGATGGGATATCGGATATTGTAATTTTTTGCAAGGTACGATTGTTCTGAATTCCATGAAACAAACGTACAAAAAATAACAAATCCTTTTCTTGAAAAAAGGAAAAACAAATCCAAATTTGGATAAAGAAATTTTTTTCTGATATTCACTAAAAAAATATTTATTTAACAGATACACACAACAAAGCTTTTTCGTACTTTTGTAGCCCAAAAGAGATTTTGGAATGATCTTGAAAACTTTTCACGAATTTTGACCAAAACCTTTTTATAAATTAACTGGTTCATTGCGAATTATGAAAAAGCATTTTTTCTTTTTTGTTTTGATTCTCTCCCTATTGGGCTGTAAAAACTCTTACAAAAGCCAACCCGAAGAGAATGGATCGGAATCTCTACCCGCCATTGTCATAAATACAAAACAAAATATCGACTCGGTCAAGCCTTCGGATATGTATAGCAATGCCTTGGATCTCCCCGAATTTCAAGGTTGTACAGATTTCGGAGGAGCTTTGATATCCGACGATTATGGGGTTCATGTATTACAAGACGACGAGAAAAAAATTACCTACCTTCTGTTCGACGAACTTTCGGCAAGGAGCAATAACGGTATGCCTCTATGGAAATTGCTCGATACTCTTCAACTGCAAGGGACCGAACTTAATATTGGCTGGACCGGGAATGTCATACGAAACGGGGAAATCGATAACGAATTGATCGTACTTCTGCCCGATCATATCGACCTGATCGATACTGAGGTGTTCGATACCGTTCAGCAGGCATGGCGATTTGACCGAATACAAAAAAAGATTATCGAGATCTCTACCGTCGGGATCAAATGCAAAAACGATATGTACGGAATCGATTGATTTCCTCCCCCCATTCGTACAATAATCTTTATCGTACCCAATAAAAATCCCTTACTCGCAGATCGTGTGAGCAAGGGATTTCTTTAAAATTTATTTGTGACGGGTATTGCCCCCGCACAATATTATAAAGCGCCTTTAAACAGAAAAACTTCGGCCATATACGTAAATGCTCCGGCCAAATAGCCGCACAATGCCAGAAGCGAGATGTGTTTCAGATACCATACGAAATTGATTCGTTCCAATCCCATAACAACAACTCCCGCTGCCGAACCGATTATCAACATGCTGCCTCCAACTCCTACACAATAAGAAAGGAATTCCCAGAAAATGCCGTCTTGAACAAAATATCCCATATAGGCAGGGTCGGCCATTGTAGAAAGCATTGACGGATCTACAACCGGATACATACCGATCGAAGCTGCCACCAACGGAACATTATCGACAATAGAAGACAACGCTCCTAACAAAATATTAATCACATAAACGTTATGTACATTAACATCGAGCCATTGAGCCACATTTGTCAGTATACCGGTCGATTGCAATACGGCAACAGCCATCAAGATTCCCAAAAAGAAAAGAATGGTCGGTATATCTATTCGTTTCAACACTTTCGGGACACGACATTGATTCGCCTCTTCTATCATCTTACGATTATACATAATTTCCGTAAAGATCCATAATATACTCAACGAAAGCAGAATGCCGATAAAGGGAGGCAACGAGGTTACAGCCTTGAACAAAGGCACAAAGATCAGCCCTAAAACTCCCAGTATAAGAATCAAGCGTTTTTCTTTGGGCGATACAAAGTCGCTATGCGTCTTCACGGTCATATCGACCGGAGGCAATGTCCCGCCCAACATACGGGAAGCGAATATTAACGGTACGGCCAACGAAACCATACTGGGTAACAAAACAAATTTAACCAACGCCGATGTTGTTACATTTCCTTTTACCCACAACATGATCGTCGTAATATCACCGATCGGAGACCATGCCCCACCACTATTTGCCGCAATAACGATCATACTGGCATAAAGCCAACGTTCACGCTGATCAGTGACAAGTTTTCTCAACAACATAACCATCACTATTGCAGTAGTTAGATTATCGAGAATTGCAGACATAAAGAAAGTAATGAATCCCAGAATCCACAATAATTTCCGTTTTTTACGAGTGGTAATCCGATTGGTAATCAGAGAAAATCCGCCGTGGACGTCG
Organism: uncultured Bacteroidales bacterium; assembly: GCA_949297285.1. Classification (GTDB taxonomy): domain Bacteria; phylum Bacteroidota; class Bacteroidia; order Bacteroidales; family Coprobacteraceae; genus Coprobacter. Next base: position 10,003 of record CASFRL010000098.1, on the reverse strand, counting down.
ATCAGTTCGACGATTGTCATCGCTCCGACCAAGAAAAACAATATCTCGGAAATGTCTCCTAAATGCTCGATCACCTTAACATTGACAATAAAATCGAGGCATTGCTGAGCCAAGGGCAAAGACTGAAGCGTCGTAGAAGAACTCAGATAATGTTTAAATTCTTCTGCATCAATTACCGGGACAATAGATTCAGCGCCAAAAGCATACAAAACCCACAATAACATGCCCAATAAAAGTGCAGTGGCTGATTTATCTATCCGCAAAGGATGCTCAAGGGCTATCATCAGATAGCCGATAATAAAAATTGTAACGATAGCTAATAACATGGTATATATAATATATTATTAAGTAAAACAGATATAAATTCTTACTATTTTTTTAAGGCAACACAAATGTAAAAAATATTCATCGACTATAAAAAGAGCGGTTTATTATTTATAAAAAACAAGAGAAAAATTTTTATTTTTTCTCTTGTCGATCGGCTCTAAAATAGGCCTTTATTTTTCACGCATAAATATATTTATCGGGGTCCCCGAGAAATTCCATTTACTTCGGATTTTATTCTCGAGAAATCTTTTATAAGGATCTTTAACCCACTGCGGTAAATTACAGAAGAAGACAAAGGTTGGGACAACCGTCTCTTTAAGTTGCGTTACATACTTTATTTTTACATATTTCCCTTTATGTGCAGGGGGCGGATAATTCTCAATGACGGTAAGCATCTCTTCATTAAGTTTGGCTGTCGGTATTCGAGTCGTACGATTTTTATACACTTCGACTGCCGACTCGAGCACCTTATAAATTCGCTGTTTGGTAAGAGCCGACGCATACACGATCGGGAAATCGACAAACGGTGCAAACCGTTCACGGATAGCCGATTCGAATGTTTTTATTGCCTTGTTCGACTTATCCTCTACCAAATCCCATTTATTTACACATACGACCAGACCTTTCTTATTTTTCTGGATAAGAGAAAAAATATTCAAATCCTGGCTCTCTATTCCTCGTGTTGCATCAATCATCAGGATGCAAACATCAGAACTCTCTATTGCCCGGATCGAACGAATAACCGAGTAATACTCTATGTCTTCCGTGACTTTTCCCTTTTTACGAATACCTGCCGTATCGACCAGATAAAAGTCAAAGCCGAACTTGTTATAACGTGTAAAGACCGAATCACGGGTAGTACCGGCTATATCGGTCACAATATAACGATCTTCACCGATAAAAGCATTTATGATAGAAGATTTTCCGGCATTGGGGCGTCCCACGACTGCAAATCGGGGAATATTTTCTTCGACAAGGTCTCCCTCTTTTTTAGGGAAACAGGCTATAATATCGTCGAGCAAGTCTCCTGTTCCCGAACCGTTGACTGCCGATATGGTATATGGATCGCCCAACCCGAAAGCGTAAAACTCGGCCGCAGCATATTGCCACTCATTGCTATCGACTTTATTGGCTACCAACATTATCGGCTTTTCTGACCGCCGCAAAATCGAAGCGACATGGTCGTCCAAATCGGTTATCCCATGCATGGCATCCACCACAAACAGAATGACATCGGCCTCTTCTATTGCGATAGCGACCTGCTTATTGATCTCTTCTTCAAAAATATCATCCGAGTTTACGACCCAACCTCCGGTATCTATAATAGAAAATTCCTGCCCGCACCATTCAACTTTCCCATACTGACGGTCTCGGGTAGTACCGGCAACCTCATTTACAATTGCCTTTCTCGATTGTGTCAAACGATTGAACAGGGTCGATTTCCCCACATTCGGGCGTCCTACTATAGCGACTATATTCCCCATATTTTTTTATTCTTTTAATTTTTAATTCCCCAACTTTCTGCCGGGATATTATAATCAAGATTCAAGTCAATCAAACTGATATCCGAAACTCTTCAATTTACTCTCTTTATTTCGCCAGTCTTTCTCCACCTTCACATATAATTCGAGATATACCTTTTTCTGGAAAAAGGCCTCGATATCTTTTCTGGCCAAAGTACCGACTTTCTTCAAGGCCTTACCACCTTTACCGATAATAATGCCTTTCTGAGAATCCCTTTCAACATAAATTACCACCATGATATGAATATGCATATCATCTTCTTTGAATTGTTCGACCGCTACTTCTACGGCATAAGGGATCTCCTTATCATATATTTGCAAAATCTTCTCCCTAACTATCTCCGTCACAAAAAAACGGGCTGGCTTGTCGGTCAAAGAGTCTTTCTCAAAAAACGGAGGCGAATCCGGCAAAAGCTCTTGAATCCGTTTCAATAAATAATCTAAGTTAAACTTATATTGAGCCGAAACCGGAATTATCTCGGCATTCGGCAACAAGCCGTGCCATTCTTCCACCAACCGTTCGAGCTCCTTTTGATCTTTCAACAAATCGATTTTGTTGATCAACAGCAAAACCGGGACAGTTTGTTCAGCCACACGATTCAAGAAATCTTGATTTTTTGTCGGCTTCTCCACAACATCCGTAACATACAACAAAATATCTGCATCGACCAAAGCCGATCGGGAAAAATTCAACATCGATTCCTGCAACTTGTAATTCGGAGACAACACTCCGGGCGTATCCGAATAAACGATTTGCATATCTTCGGTGTTCACAATACCCATAATACGATGACGGGTCGTCTGGGCTTTCGAAGTGATAATAGAAATCCGTTCGCCGACCAAAGAATTCATCAATGTAGATTTTCCCACATTCGGGTTACCTACAATATTTACAAAACCAGCTTTATGCATAAATTTTGATCTCAAAAATTCCACAAACAAATATAGTGAAAGGCGAGTGCAGGGGCAAAACGAAAACACAGTTTTCAAGTTTCGTCGCTGCCAAGCCGCATCCTATATGCTGTAAATATAACAGAAAACATCAACAATGCAACACATTATCGCTACTTTTCATAACATACAAAGAAGAAGAATAGTTAGCTCAGAAAACGATTTCAAATCTCTGTCGTTATGATAAAACGTCTACTGTCTTCCAAACACAAAAATACGCTAAGTCCCGCACAACAAAAAGAGCGTTACTTGGCGTATCTCTGTCTATATGATTTAAAATAAATGTACTATTTCGTATCGTAAGCCCATTTCAGGAAAACTGCCCCCCACGTAAATCCGGCTCCGAACGCAGTCAACACGAGATTATCCCCTTTCTTCAATTTACTTTCCCATTCAGAAAGACATAAAGGAATAGAGGCCGCACTCGTATTTCCGTACTTTTCGATATTCATCATTACTTTCTCATGCGCAATTCCCATTCGGTCTGCAATAGCCTCGATAATCCGAGCATTTGCCTGATGAGGCACAAACCAATCTATCGTATTGATATCCAATCCATTCTTACGCATAATACTCAAAGAGACTTCCAACATGTCTGAAACGGCATGTTTATAAACAGCTCGCCCTTCTTGATATACATAATGTTCTTGATTATCGATCGATTCATGTGTAGCAGGATAGGCCGACCCTCCCGCTTTCATAATCAAATGCGGCAAACCGATTCCATCGGTATGCAATTCGGCATCCATAACGCCCAGATTCTCTTCCGAAGGTTCAAGCATCACAGCTGCCGCTGCATCACCGAACAACGGACACGTAGAACGGTCGGTATAATTCGTCATGGAAGACATTTTCTCTGCCGACAAAACGATAACTTTTTTGTATAATCCGCTCTTAATATATGCCGCTCCGGCTTGTAATGCGACCAAGAAACCTGCACAAGCAGCTTGTATATCGTACGAAAAACAATGTTTTAAGCCCGATTTTTCGGCGATAATCGAAGCCGTCGACGGGAAACGATAGTCCGGATTTGACGTAGCACATATTACCAGTTCTACATCATCGGGATTGACCATTGTCTTTTTCAATAATTCATTGACAGCTCTATATCCCAATTCCGAAGAGCCGAGGCCTTCGCCCTTCAAGATACGACGCTCCTTAATTCCCACACGGGTAGTAATCCATTCATCATTGGTATCTACCATGGAAGACAACTCTTCATTTGTGAGGATATAATCCGGAACGTATGAAGCTACACCTGTAATTATTGCATTTTTTATATCCATAGTCAGTAAATAGGCAAATTAAAAAATGCCCTAAACCTTTCATATTTAGGGCTTGACCTTATAAGCTCGCCGGCTTTCCCTAACAGGGAAATTAGACTGCAGTTTCTTTTTCGATAGCTAACTTACCACGATAATAACCGCATTCACCACATACAGTATGATAAACATGCCATGCACCACAGTTAGGACATACTGCCAATGTAGGAGCAACAGCTTTATCGTGAGTTCTTCTTTTAGCTGTTCATGTCTTCGATTGTTTTCTTTTAGGATGTGCCATTTTCTTTTGCTTTAATTATTATCTATTAATTTCTTTAATTCGTCCCATCTCGGGTCTGTTTCTTCATTAATTATATCATCTGCATCGGGCTCGTCATCAAATATTCCGCCATCTTCATCATCAGCAGAACGAGCAGAATGTTTTTTCAATTTCATGCTCATAGTCTTGTTGCATTTACCTGCCGGATGCACGTGTTTCAACGGAATAGTCAATGCGATAAATTCATATAAGAACCAGGCAATATTGATTTCTCCTTCAGATTCGGGGACAATAACGACATCGTCATTCTCCTCACTATATTCGCTACCGAACTTTACATACAAATGCTCATTCGTAGCAACCTCAAAATCCATATTGTCGAGGCATCGATCACAAGGAATTAAAATAACTCCGTTTATAACAAATTTTAATTCAAATGTCCCCCCAGTTCTTTTTACTGAAAGAGCAACATCTACCGAACCTCTCTGTACTTCCGGACCATCAATGTCTTTAAAGAACTGATCATCCAAATGGTACTCATAATTTTGAATGCCTTCAGGCAGACTTTTTAACGGTATCTTATATAAATTGAACTTTCCCAATGATTACAGACGTTAAAACCTTGCAAAGGTATAAAAAATAATCTTTCCCGATCAAATTTTCTTCTGTTTTTATTACCTATTTGCAAAAATCAACACAATCAACATCTTTTAATCAAGAAATTGGCACAAATTAGTCATGAGCGTTTCAGCTCGATCCGGAATGTCGTTCCTTTTCCCAGCTCCGACTCTTTAACGTAGATACGGCCTTCATGATACTCTTCGATAATACGCTTTACCAAAGTCAGCCCCAAACCCCAGCCTCTCTTTTTGGTCGTGTAACCGGGATTGAATATCGTCTTGAAGTGTTTCCGTAAAATTCCTTTCCCCGTATCTTTCACCTCAATATAGCATTTATCATTGTCGGCCTGCAACGAGACATCGATTTTACCCTCTCCGTCCATAGCATCGATTGCATTTTTACACAAGTTCTCGATAACCCATTCCAACAAAGGAAGGCAATACATGCCCCCTATCGACTCCTGAGGAAGATGTGTCGTTATCTGCACTTTATTTGAAGTTCGACGACGCATATAATCCGTTGCGTTGATCAAAACCTCATTCACATACATAAATTTCATCTCGGGTTTCGACCCTATCTTGGAGAAACGCTCGGCAATAACCGACAATCGGTTCACATCTTTACTCATATCTTTCAGCAACTCTTTATCAACACCATTCAACTCCAACAAATCGAGCCATGCCAATAAAGAAGATATAGGAGTTCCCAACTGATGTGCCGTCTCTTTAGACAAACCGACCCACACCTTATTCTGCTCGGCCTTCTTACTACTCATCAACGCAAAATAAGCAATCATTATAAAAAGCAGCATAACCGCCAACTGGATATATGGGAAATACGAAAGCCGCTTGAGCAAAATAGAATCGTCATAATACAAATACTGACGCGTATGCTCATCGATATAAATCTCTATTTTATTAGAACTCGATTTAAACTCTTTGAGTTTCTTTTTCAAATAAAGATCAGGAGATTTTTCGGGAATCTTCAAATTCAAAATCTGGCGGATACTGTCTTGTTCATCTGCAACAATCACCGGAATAGAGGTGTTGCTTTGTATAATTTTCAGGATCAACCCCATATCCATATCGGTATCACTACTTGCCACCTCCCGAGTCGCTTCTGCCCAGATTTCCATTTTATTACGCTCCTCGACAGAAAGATCTGCAACCAACTGATTCGATATATATAAGAAAATGCCCACCAGTAACATAGAAACCAGAAGGAACACGATTTTTACCTTTTGACGGGCATCATAAATGTTTTGCATTACAACTCAATTTAGATCTTATTGTTAAAACGTTGCAGAGCGAGAATTATTGTCTTGCATCAAATATCGCAACGACTTACAGAAATTCGAAGCGGATCCGACTCTTTGTCTGCCCCCGCAATTACATCTCCGGTCAAAAATCCTTTATTCTCCTCATACACAATTTCCCATTCTGCCGCTTTGCGCCTCTAATTGAGAAAGTCAGATATCGCCAATTACAAACGACAGTCATCGATATTTACACTGCACCAACTTCTCTTGTCGCAATTTACGAAATTATTTTTCATTACAAGCACTTCCACCCCCTTGTATCGAGACATTATGATATAAAAAAAGCGTATTCCCGATTTCAGGAATACGCTTTTCTTATATCATCCAATACCTTAAATTATTCAGCATTCAAAGTAATACGCTTAAATGCTGTAACAGTCAAATCTTTATTATGGGATTTAAGATACTGTTGAATTGATTCTTTAGGTTCTTTTACGAAAGCCTGTTCAAGCAATGTAGACTCTTGGAAGAATTTATTGATACGACCTTGAGCGATCTTATCAAGCATCTCTTCTTTCTTTCCTTCCTGACGAGCTTTTTCTTTTGCAATTTCCAATTCCTTGGCAACAATATCTGCCGGAACTTCATCGCGACTTACCGAAATAGGATTCATGGCTGCAACTTGCATAGCAACATCACGAGCTACCTGATATTCAACTTCAGGCAAATTGAATCCGACAACCGTAGCCAGTTTATTTCCCGGATGAACATAGAAGATTGTAGAAGGAGCTTTTACAAATTCATAAAAGCCAAGTTCCATTTTTTCTCCGGTAACCCCACTGCGATCAACAATCAAGTCAGCTACCGAACGGCCGTCAATAACGAGAGCCTTCAAAGCCTCGATACTTTCAGGCTTATTTTCCAATGCAGCATCCAGAATAGATTGGGTCAAAGCAATAAAATCTTTATTCTGGGCAACAAAGTCTGTTTCGCATTTCAAAGCAACAATAGCGGCAAAATCACCTTTTGTTGCAGCCAATACGCAACCTTCCGAAGCCTCACGATCTTCACGTTTAGCAGCAATTGCTTGCCCCCTTTTACGAATAATTTCTATTGCGCCGTCAAAATCGCCATTTGCTTCAGTCAACGCATTTTTGCAATCCATCATACCAGCTCCGGTCATTTTACGAAGTTTGGTAATATCTGCCATTGTAACTGCCATATATTTTTCTCCTTTTAATTGATTATTAAATTTAACGCACAAAGAGTAAGCCCCGATCAAAAACGAAACTCACTCTCTGCTACAAACTGATTGTTAAAGACTTAATTATTCTTCAATATCTTTCATGAACTTCTCGGCAACATTTGCATTCAAAGCTTCGCCGTCTTCTTTCTTCGTTCTTTCTTTCTTCACAGCGCGAGTTTTTCTCTCTTTCTTAGGAGCAGCTTCGCCTTCTGCAGCTTCAACATCTACTTTTTCAGCTTTTCTCTCCTCAAGACCTTCGGTAATTGCTCCACAAACTGCGTCCAAAATCACTTCGATAGATTTTGTAGCATCATCATTTGCCGGAATTACGAAATCGATATTCGAAGGATCAGAATTCGTATCTACCATAGCAAATACGGGGATACCCAAACGGTTAGCCTCACGCACAGCAATATGTTCCTTCATTACATCCACAACAAAGAGAGCCGAAGGAAGACGAGTCAAATCGGCAATACTACCCAACGTCTTTTCAAGTTTTGCACGTTGACGAGTGACTTGCAATTTTTCACGTTTCGACAAGTTGTCGAACGTTCCGTCTTTAGTCATCTTATCGATAGTAGCCATTTTCTTAACTGCCTTACGGATCGTAGGGAAGTTTGTCAACATACCACCGGGCCAACGTTCAATAACGTAAGGCATATTGATTGCAGCAGCCTTATCGGCAACTACTTGCTTTGCTTGTTTCTTTGTTGCTACAAAAAGCACTTTCTTTCCCGATTTCGCAATCTGTTTCAGTGCAGCAGCAGCTTCATCGACTTTTGCAACTGTTTTATAAAGATCGATAATATGGATACCATTGCGCTCCATAAAAATATAAGGAGCCATGGCCGGATTCCATTTTCTCTTTAAGTGTCCGAAATGAACTCCGGCTTCTAATAACTGGTCAAAATTTGTAATAGACATTTTTCTTTTTATTAATTTGTTTACATTCTACTAATACAATTGCGGGGTAATCTTCCCATAAAAACACTGAAACAGAGTCCCTGCAATTTGGATACTAAACACAAAACTTTTGCCTCAAGGCAAAAAACATTAACGTTTACTGAATTGGAATCTCTTTCTTGCTTTGGGACGTCCCGGTTTTTTACGTTCAACAGAACGCGGGTCACGGGTCATAAATCCTTCCGATTTCAATGCCGGTTTATCTTCAGGATTAATTTTTACCAAAGCACGAGCGATTGCCAAACGCAAAGCTTCTGCCTGGCCTTTGAAACCGCCACCGTCCAAGTTTACTTTAATATCGTATTTTTCAGCTACGCCTAATTTAGTCAGCGGTTGTTTTACCACATACTGAAGAATACTTGAAGGGAAATATAAGGCAAGATCTCTTTTATTGATAGTGATAACACCTGTTCCTTCGCTTACGAATACACGTGCAACTGCAGCTTTTCGTCTTCCTATTGCATTAACTACTTCCATACTGCTTATTTAAGAGAATTTATATCTATTGTTTTAGGTTGTTGTGCAGCATGCGGATGTTCTGTTCCCGCATATACATATAGGTTTCTCAATAATTGAGCGCCCAATTTGTTCTTAGGCAACATACCTTTTACGACTCTCATAACCAATTTCGCTTCACCTTTCTTAGCCAAGTCAGCAGGCGAAATTGTTCTTTGACCGCCAGGATATCCCGTAAAATTCAAATATACACGATCTGTCCATTTTTTCCCGGTCAAAACTACTTTATCTGCATTAATAATAATAACATTATCACCACAATCTACATGCGGAGTATAGCTCGGTTTGTATTTGCCTCTCAACAATTTGGCAACCTTAGCTGACAAACGTCCCAATACCTGATCGGTTGCATCTACTACAACCCATTCTTTTTGTACAGTTGCTTTATTTGCAGAAATGGTCTTATAACTTAAAGTATCCACTGCTTAAAATTTTAATTTGTTAATCACTCAAAATGCGACAGATAACATCTCTTCGGACACTGAAGGAGAAGCTATCCGCTAAAAATTTTCTCAAACTTTGATAATAATCGGCTCGCAAAGGTACGGTTTTTATCTGAAAAACAAAACTTTTCGAACAAAAAAGAAAAAATATCGATTCAATCGACATAAAAAAAGAAGTCCGGATACCAATACATCCAGACTTCTTCCTTTATAGTAAACTCTATCAATAAAAAAATGCACCCAAATAAGCATACAAAACAATTCCCGTATCGGGACAAAATTTATTAAGGTATTATATAAGAAAAGAAACCTTCTTATATAAAAGAAGATGCTATTGCCTCAAAAAATGCTGCAATCCGCCTAAAAAAAATGCAAATATCAATCTCCCTACACATACGATTACAAAATTACCGCCTATTCTTTACGCCGTATCGACGAGCAAAAGAGTGTATCATGGTCGGAGAGTGATCTTTTTTTGGAGGACGAGGAGGGCGTAGGACGGGCCATTTCGAAGCATGAGGCGGAAAGGGGTTGTTCCCCGTGTCCGTTTCTCTCTTCGTGTGTTGTGTTGGTAACGTGTGTTTGTCGGTGGCGTGTATCGGCATTTGGCGGC
>CASFRL010000097.1 GCA_949297285.1 uncultured Bacteroidales bacterium | reverse complement strand
ACATAGTGAATAAAATGCCTATATAAATAAAGCATAAACGCGATGTAGATAGGTAATGGATAAAATTTTTGATTCCCATTTTGAATATGGCAATAAATAGAAATATCCAAATGATAATTCTGCCTGAATCAAGCATTCCTAATGCTAAACTTAGAATGTTTTTGATTATTTGGCTGAAACTTGCAAGTTCGCGATGTTGCATATATGAAAATCCCGGTTGATACATAAAATATCCGGTTTCTATTTTTCTGTAAAGGAACCATGCTCCTATAACAAGTAAGATAGGGATGAAGGAGGGAAAAACGTGGAGAAATGCAGCTTTAAAAGATTTTTGGCCGAACACTTTTTCAATAAACCAATATCCTAATCCTATTCCTGCGCAAACAACAAAACCTCGAATACTGACCATACCTAAGCATAATGTCGATAACATTAACCATTTTCTTTTGTTTTCTAAAAGCAGGTTTATACTCCATAGGGCGAAAAAGCACATAATAACATCAGGCGAAATGAGTATAAGCTGTGTAGAGAGTGCCGGTTCTAACAAAACTAATAAGAAAATGTAGGGTGTATATTGGGTATTCAATTTTTTGCATAGACGGTACACTTGCCAGATAATTCCCAATGAGAATAATGTTATGGATAGGTGGGCAACTAAAAGACTTTTCCCGAATAAAAGCCATAAAATAGCTAAATACATATGTGCTAAAGGCGGTTCTGATACAAATTCCGGGGGGTATATGAATTGTAATAATCCGTTTTCGAATAAATAATTTGCAGGTATGGAGTACCCGGCAATGTTATCCCAAAAGAAGCAATTATCTAATGTGAAAAATTTTAATACTAAGAATATGATAAGAACAATATATTTAACCATTTCTTAAAAATTTGTGCACTAAGTACAAATTTAAAAAAAGTATTTAATACTAAAAAGCATTCGGTATAATAAATGTAATTTTTTGGTTGATCTGAAAGTTGTGTAGTGCAGAGATACTTGATTTCGTGCGGGTTAGAAGATGAAAAAACAGCCCGATTCTGAAAATCGAGCTGTTTTTTGTTGTCTCACCAGGATTCGAACCTAGACAGGCAGAACCAAAAACTGCAGTGCTACCATTACACCATGAGACAATCCTATGCTTTGACTTTTAATCAAAAGCGAGGCAAAGATAGTGTAAAGATTTTTATTGACAAAATTCTTTACTTTTTATTTTGCAATAATTAAGAAATAGTTTTTCTTTCCTTTTTGTACCAAGATATATTTTCCGTCCAACAGACTTTCTTCCGATATTTCTTTGTCGAACTGGGCGAGTTTCTCTTTGTTGATCGAGACTCCGCCACCTTGCGTTGTTTTGCGCATCTCTCCTTTTGACGGGAAAATAGCTGCTTTTTCGGTCAGGAGATCGACGGCTTTGATTCCGTGAGAAAGCTCTTCTTTGGATATTTCGAACTGTGGAACGCCTTCAAAGACAGCCAGAAGGGTGTCTTCGTCGAGTTTCTTTAATTGTTCGGAGGTCGAGTTGCCGAAAAGGATACTCGATGCTTCTACGGCGGCTTCGTAATCTTCTTGTGAGTGTACCATTATGGTGATCTCTTTGGCCAGTCGTTTTTGTATAGGCCGCAGATGTGGAGCGGCGTGTTGCTCTTCGATAAGGGCTTCTATCTCTTCTTTGCTGAGGGCCGTGAATATCTTGATATAGCGTTCGGCATCGGCATCACTGACATTCAACCAGAATTGATAGAATTTGTAAGGTGACGTATAACGCGGGTCGAGCCAAACGTTTCCGGATTCTGTTTTCCCGAATTTTCCGCCGTCGGCTTTTGTAATCAGGGGGCAGGTGAGGGCAAAGGCTTCGCCACCGGTTGTGCGGCGTATCAACTCTGTACCGGTCGTGATGTTTCCCCATTGGTCGGAGCCACCCATTTGCAGTTTGCAATTTTTTGTTTTGTACAAGTAGGTGAAGTCGTATCCCTGTACCAGTTGGTATGAAAATTCTGTAAAGGAGAGACCGTTGCTGCCTTCTCCGGCAAGACGTCTTTTTACCGAGTCTTTACTCATCATGTAATTGACGGTGATGTATTTTCCTACGTCCCGGATAAAATCCAGAAATGAGAAGTTTTTCATCCAGTCATAGTTGTTGACCAATTCTGCGGCGTTGGGAGCGTCCGATTCGAAATCGAGGAATTTTGAAAGTTGTTTTTTTATTGCTTCTTGGTTGTGCCGCAAGGTTGCTTCGTCCAACAAATTGCGCTCCTGAGATTTCATGGAGGGGTCTCCGATCATGCCGGTAGCTCCGCCGACCAAAGCGATAGGTTTGTGCCCGGCTCTCTGGAAATGTTTCAACATCATAACGCTTACCAGATGGCCGATATGCAACGAGTCTGCTGTCGGGTCTATCCCTACGTATGCGGTTGTCATCTCTTTTTGTAACTGTTCTTCTGTACCGGGCATCATATCGTGAATCATGCCCCGCCATTTTAGTTCTTCAACAAAATTCATCGTTATATATATTAGCTTTTTACAATTTCGTAATTCCTGTAATTTTTGTTTGGTGGCAAAGATAAAAAATTAAAAACAAAAAACCGGCTTTATGGTGTGACAGAATCGAGTTTTCCGGATGCTTTTTCTGGTTCCGGTAGTCCGAAAAGTCCGGAAAAAGTTTTTCGGACCAGAGTGATGAGATGCTCTTCTGCGATATGCCATGTCTCGGCGGCCTGTCGGTAGATCGTTTCGATATCGCAGCGACTGTCGTCGGTCTCGAGCAGCAATTGTGATGGCTGAATGGCATCGGTTATCGCAGGGTTGAATTTGAGGCCGATAGATAGTTTTATCCCGTGTTGCATGAGGCTTGTTGCCAATTGCGGTTTTCCTCTGAATCCGTGGACAATCCATGTTTGTCGGGCGTTAGATTCTTCTCTCAGCCGTATTAATTCATTGAATGCTTTTACGCAGTGGATGATCATCGGTTTTTTGTTGTACTCTGAGATTTCTATCTGTTGCTTAAAGATTTCTTCCTGTATGTTCATCGGGCTGCCAGACAGCTTGTCGAGCCCGCATTCTCCGATAGCAAGGAGTCGGGGAGAGGAGGCTATTTGTGCCAGTTGTCCTATTCGTGTCGCTGTTTCTGCCGAGGATATATCCCATGGATGTATTCCCGCCGAGAAATAGGTGTCGGGGTATGCGTCGGGCGCGACAAAAAACATTTCGTAAGGGAGATTGCAGATGCTGAGTTTTTTGTCGGTCGAGGGCTGCAACGTGTGCGTATGTAGATCGAAGTAGGTCATGATCGGGATGTTTTAGGGGACGGGGTCATATCCGCTTCCGCCCCACGGATGGCAGCGGCATATCCTTTTTATAGCCAGCCAGAGGCCTTTGACGGGTCCGTGTTTGCGAATGGCCTCGATCGCATATTCTGAGCAGGTAGGGACAAACCGGCAGGTTTGAGGCTTCAGGGGAGAGATGCATGCCCGATAAAGATAGATAGGGATCAATAGCAATAGGGACAAAATTCTTTTCATGGAGGTTATTCTGTTTTTGGAGCTTTTTCTTCATCAGCTGTTGTATGAATGGCTTCATTCAGTTTTTGAAGTAGTGTTATCAGTTTTTTTTCTAACATCGAATAGTCCGATACCTCTTTATCCAAATACAGAATAGCGATGTCCAATGTTTTATCGGGTTGCTGAAGTTTGTCGATAAGTAT
>CASFRL010000096.1 GCA_949297285.1 uncultured Bacteroidales bacterium | reverse complement strand
TCCCTTTCAATATTTCGCAAAAGAAACGATATTGGTTAGGTGCCGATTTTCCGTTCCACAAAGTCGGATTATCGATGACAATGCGTTGTGCAATCGCAGCTTTGTTCTCGGATGCTTTGATCTCTTTGTTTTCTAAAGTCACGAGTTTTCCTTGAGGGTCGAAGACCGAGGTCCTTAATTGCAACTTTTGTTTACCTGAAATATTCCCATCGATTTTTGTCGTAATGTCTATTGTGGCTTTAGCATCTTGAATATCGGTTTGTTTTATATAAATTCCCGATGATGCGTAGTCGAGAGGCGTGATGCAAGTTTGAGGTAATATTAGCAAAGATACGGGGCGATATATTCCACCGAATACGGTGAAGTCTCCGGACAAAGGAGCTATATCGGGATTGAGGCTGTTATCTGCTTTGACAATCAGTTCGTTATCTTTCTTTTTGAGATATGGCGTAATTTCAAAGCAAAATGCATTAAACGCTCCTTTGTGATTGCCAAGATATTGTCCGTTTAGAAAGACATCAGCTTCTTGGCTGACGGCTTCGAATCGTATAAATACCCGTTTTTTTTGTGCGTTCTTAGGCAAATCGAAATGGTATCGGTAAGTACCTTTTCCCCGGTAATAATTAGCTGTTGTCCCGTCTTGTGCATTCCATGTATGTGGAATTTTTACAATCTCGGTAGCCGAAGAAGTCTCGGAGCTGTCTTTGGAAAATATCCATCCGTCCGATAAATAGATTTGTTCTCTTAATTGTGCAGATAGTTGAAAAATTGAGGCTGTGAAAAGTAATAAAAATAACCTGTATCTAAGCATGGTATTCAATGTTTAAAATTTCATTACAAAAATAAAAAGAATGAATGTGTGTTATTGTAATATAGGTGTCAAATTTTGGGATATTTGTATCATTAATATATATAATAGACCTTTAGGTTATTGTAAATACGACAAGATTGCTATTTTTTGAAAAATATGTTTGTTTTTTTATATATACATTTGCGAAAAGTAAAATTGCGAATACCATGAAGAGGTATATTTTGGGAATAGTTTGTTCGTTGTTTTTTCTGGTCGTTCTACAAGCTCAGGATTATTCGTTCAAATATTATTTTACAGTTATCGATAGCCACGATGGCCTTTCTCAAACCGATATCAAGGCAATACTGCAGGATAGTGAAGGGTTTATGTGGTTTGGAACACGGAATAAACTGAACCGTTTTGACGGTAATACTATCCGGGTATTTGATTGTTATGATCCGGTAACCAATAAGAGAAATAATAATATCTCATCACTTTTTGAAGACAGAAAAAAACATCTTTGGGTAGGTACAGATAAGGGTGTCTTTATCTTTGATCCTGTTTTTGAGACATTTACTTTTATGAATGATACTACTCAGAACGGATTAAGAATGAGAGACTGGGTATCTGATATACAAGAGGATTCGGACGGGAATATCTGGATTGTATTACCTAATCAGGGATTATTTAAATACCGAGATAATGCTCCGTTGGAGCATTTCCCGTTTGGTAATGCCAAACTTCCCGATCAAGGTAATCCCCAATGCCTTTGCATTGATAAAAGTGGTCGATTATGGGTAGGAACTAATGGCAAAGGAGTCTATCTTTATAATAAAGAAAATAATAAATTCATTCAGTATTTAGGAAATAATGCCGGAGAGACCTTGTCTGGAGAAAATATTTATAAAATGTGCGATTATGGGGATGAACTGATAATCGGAATTCATGAAGGTAAATTGAGAAAACTGAATAAACGGAAAAACACCGTAGTCGATGTCAATGCTCCTGAAGTACATTATAAAATTATCCGAGACGTAGCTTGTTTTGATGATGAATTGTGGGTGGGGACACAATCTGGTGTCTATGTGATAAACGAACTGAAAAATAAAGTTTCGCATATTTACAATGATCCGATGTGCCTTTATTCTTTGTCGGATAATCAGATCGGACGGATTTATCGTGATAGAGAAAATGGAATATGGATAGGAACCAATTTGGGGGGTGTGAATTATTTGCCTCAGCGAGGAATTGAATTTGTTCGACACGTCCCGTTGACCACTCCTTATACGATTAGTAGTAAACGGGTGAGAGAACTTGTTGAAGATGAGGACGGGAATATTTGGGTCGGTACAGAAGATGCCGGTGTCAATATTTATGACCCTCGTACAGGGGCTTTCAAAAAAATAGGGCGTGATATCGGGCCCAAACATGTTTATGAGAAAACATTATCTCTTTTAGCGGATAAAAATAATATCTGGGTTGGCTTTTTTAAGAATGGATTGGATATCGTAGATCGGAAAAATTTCTCGATACGCCATTATTCAGGCGAGCAATTAAAATTGAACGAAGCCAGTATATACGCGCTGTGTGAAGATCGTAACGGTAAAATCTGGATTGGAAACGGTTGGGGAGTTTATGTCGGAGATAAAGAGACCATGAATTTTTCGAGATTGCCGCAATTCGGGCTGAACTATATATTCGATATCATAGAAGATTCTGATGGATATATTTGGGTAGCGACTATGGGGAATGGGGTTTACAAATATGATCCACGGACAAAAAAAACAAAGCATTTTGTTCACCGTGAAGGGGACGATACAAGTTTGAGCTCCAATTCGGTAAGTAATGTGACAGAAACATCTTCGGGTCAAATCTGGTTCTCGACCGATCGTGGAGGAATTTGCCGTTATAACGAGGCCGATGACAGTTTCACGACATTCTCAGAGAAACAAGGCCTTCCGGACGATACCGCTTATAAGATATTGGAAGATAAAAATCGGAATTTGTGGTTCGGTACGAATAGAGGATTGGTGAAATTTAATCCGGAAACGGGTCAATGTGAGGTGTTTACTACCGATAACGGTTTGCCGGGAAATCAATTCAATTATAAATCGGCCTTGGTAAGCTCGTCCGGAATATTTTATTTCGGCAGTTCTGAAGGCCTGATCTCTTTCGATCCTTACCAGATTCATAAAAACAGTTGCATCCCTTCTGTCTTTATAACGAAGCTGCTTATCGGGAATAAAGAGGTCTCTTTACGCTCCAAAAATTCTCCCTTGAAAAAAAGTATATTGTATACCGATGAGATAACCTTGAATTATAATCAGGCCAATGTCGGGTTCGAATTTGCGACATTGAGTTATGTAACGCCATCGGCCAACATGTATGCTTATAAAATGGAGAATATCGATGACGATTGGATTTATACCCGGGACAGTCACAATGTTTCGTATGCGAATATGCCGCCGGGGAGTTATGTGTTTCGGGTCAAAGGCGCCAATAATGACGGGTTGTGGAATGAATCCGGAGCCATGATCAAAATAACCGTTTTGCCCCCTTGGTGGCGCAGTCCGATATCGTATCTGGTTTACGGCTTTTTGGCCGTATTTATATTCTACTTATGGTTTCGGTGGTATAAGTGCAAAAATGAGGTGAAGGCCGCCGAGAAACAGCAATTGTTCGAAAGCGAAAAAGAAAAAGAATTATATAGTTCCAAAATCGAGTTCTTCACTCATATCGCGCATGAAATACGTACTCCGGTAACTTTGATCAACGGGCCGTTGGAATCGATGCTGGAAATGAATATTACTGACCCCGAAATAAAGAAGAATCTTCAAATAATGAGTCGGAATACATCTGAGTTGTTAACGCTGATCAATCAGTTGTTAGACTTTAGAAAGATGGACAGTAATCAGATGCAGATGAATTTTGTGACGCTCAATGTATCGGATGTATTGAAAGATGAATATTCTCGCTTTGAAACAATGGCTTTGTCAGAAAATCGGCACATGGAGATTTCTTTACCGGAAACCGATGTTTATATGTCTGCCGATCGAGGTTCTTTTGTGAAAATATTGAATAATTTATTCTCGAATGCCACTCGTTATTCTGATGACCGGATTATTATACGATTAGAGCCGGGAGAAACTGATTTTAAAATTGTCTTTTTGAATGACGGGCAGTTAATTCCCCCGGAATTGCGGCAAACCATATTCGACCCATTCTATCAAATGAAGAAAAATGCAAATGCTTTTTCGAGTACAGGAATAGGCCTTTCGTTGGCGCGTTCTTTGAGCGAGCTTCATCATGGATCTCTTTCTTATGAAGAACAAGATGGAATGAACGGTTTTGTCTTAAAATTCCCGGCAGTTCAAAATACCGGTAAAATCGACGTATTGTCTTTAGATGAAGAACTCTTGTCCGAAGATAGTGACGTAGATGATGAAAAACTGTCGACGAAGGTGATCCTTGTCGTAGAGGACAATGTAGAGCTGCTTAATTTTATGGTAGATAAGCTGAAACAACAATTTGCCGTAGAACAAGCTCAAAATGGGGTAGAGGCAATGAAAATCTTGGAAGAGAAAAATATCGGTCTCGTTATATCCGATATAATAATGCCAGAGATGGATGGATTCGAGCTTTGCCGGAATATTAAATCCAATATAGAATTATGCCACATTCCGGTTGTGTTGTTGACGGCTAAAAATGATTTGGACAGTAAGATTGAAGGTCTGAAAATGGGCGCCGACGTATATATCGAGAAACCTTTCTCCTTCCAATATCTGTTAGCGCAGTTGACCTCCTTGTTTGATAACCGGAAGCGTGAAAAAGAAGCGTTTATGAGAAAACCATTCGTGCCGGTATCTTCTATGGGAATGAGCAAGGCCGATGAAGAATTGATGAATAAGTTGGTAAGTATAATAGAAGATAATATAACCGATCCGAATTTTGGTGTAGAACGATTATCCGAAATTGTCTTTATGAGCCGTTCGAGTCTTCACCGAAAGATTAAAGTTATTTCCGGAAATTCTCCGGCAGATTTTATTCGTCTGATACGGCTCAAAAAAGCGACAGAATTGATTATAGAAGGGCGTCATAGAATAGGGGAGATCTGTTTCCTTGTCGGGATAAATTCTCCGTCTTATTTTATAAAACTGTTTCAAAAGCAGTTCGGAATGACGCCCAAGGAGTTTGAAAAACAACAAAGGCAAACCCCTTCGAGCTGACATTTTGAGGTTAAATATAGATAGGTATAATAAATATGAAGAATCTTTTTTTGTTATTAATGTTACTATGCTTATGTGGAGTATTTCCATGTGGCGCTCAGAATATTATCCCGGGAGAAGAGTGGCGGGATACAGATGGTAATCCGATAAATGCTCACGGAGGCGGGATATTGTATCATGATGGTACGTATTATTGGTATGGAGAATATAAAGGGAAACATACATATCGTTCGCCCGGAGTAGATTGGGATTGCTACAGAACCGAAGCCGGAGGCGTTTCGTGTTATTCTTCGAAAGATTTGTACAACTGGAAATTTGAAGGCATCGTATTAGAACCTGATACGCTCAATCCACATTCTGATATTCATCCTACAATGGTTATAGAACGGCCGAAAGTCATATATAATGATAAAACCGGAAAATTTGTTATGTGGATGCATATCGATAATTATAATTATTGGAAAGCCGCTGCCGGTGTTGCTATTTGTGACTCCCCGACCGGGAAGTTCTCTTATTTGGGATCGATGCACCCCAATGGGCAGATTAGTAGAGATATGACATTGTTTAAAGATGATGACGGAAAAGCTTATCACATCTATTCTTCAGAAGGAAATGCTACACTTTATATTAGCTTATTGACCGATGATTATTTAAGCCATTCAGGTACTTATACGCGGAATTTCCCTAATAAATTTAGAGAAGCGCCAGCTATATTTAAAAGAGGAGGCAAATACTATCTGATAACTTCGGGGTGTTCGGGTTGGGATCCCAATGAAGCCGAATATGCAGTGGCAGAGTCGATACTCGGGCCTTGGAAAGCTGTTGAAAACCCTTGTCGTGGGAAAGATGCCGATAAAACTTTCTATGGTCAGAGCACGTTCGTGTTACCAGTAAATGGTAAGAAAGACGGTTATATAATGATGTTTGATAAATGGAATAAAACCAATCTGATCGATTCCCGATATATTTGGTTGCCGGTCGTTTTTGAAGGCGAAAATCTTACGATACCCTGGATGGAAACCTGGAATATAGATGATTTGGATACCCGATTTATCGGAGAAAACCGAAAATGAAAAAGCGGTTTTTAGCCGTCCAGATTATTTTGGTATGATTATGCCGGAAAAGTCGGCTTAATTAATCCGAGATTTTTATTTATTGAACGATTTGTGTTATAAAAGGAGATAATGAATATGTATCTTTATCGTGATAATTTATTCTATGTTATAATAAACTAACATCATGAAAAATAAGTTGATAAAGAAAATTTTATTATGCAGTGGGATTTTTTGCAGCCATTTGTTGTTGCAAGCTCAAATAGCAGGGGACGTTGCAAATATAAAGTTTGAAGAGGTGTTGAATCCTGTTCCTAAGCAGGCTGCAGTCGGAGGAAATAACGGAACAAATCCGGCAGGAAGTTTTTATCATGCTACCTATACAGGAAGTGCATGGGGCGATTATAACAATGATGGCTATTTAGATCTTTTTTATAGTGATAGAAATGAGCATATTCATGCTTCAAAAATTCAATCTAACTTTTACAAAAATAATGGTGACGGGACTTTTACTCGAATCACCTCTCCATTTGAAGGAACAGCATTTTCTTGTCCGGTTTGGTTCGATATGAATAATGACGGTTTGCTCGACCTTCTTCTTCCGGGTTTGAATGATTGGAATTATGCTTGGTTAGATGAGAATACACAACTCGATCAGATAAAAGTACATTTATACATTAATCGTGGAATTAAATCTGACGGAACGGTGACTTTTGAAGAGATGCCGGAGTCGGAAACCGGAATTCTCCCGATATATAACGGTAAGACGGGAGGAAAAGGACACAATTGGGTATCGGTCGGTGACTATAACAATGACGGATATGTAGATATTATTATGACCGGATTTGACGATTGTGCACGTCCCGATTCTGATCATCCTGAAGATGCCGTGAGAGTCGTTTATTTATATAAGAATATAAATGGCGAACGTTTCGAATTGCAAACTTCCCCTTTGAAAAATGGCGATAATTTCTGGGGTGAGACAGATGGTAGTGTCTGTTTTGCCGATTTGGACGGAGACGGTTGGCTCGATATCATGTCTTCGGGATATGGACTTTCCCGAAACTCAGAGCTGCATGTCTATTGGAATAATGGCGACGGGACGTTTACCGAAAGCGATCAAGATTTTGTCGG
>CASFRL010000095.1 GCA_949297285.1 uncultured Bacteroidales bacterium | reverse complement strand
ATTGTTTCTTGAAAACGAGTACATCAAGATGATGGTCTTACCCGAACTGGGAGGCCGTGTGCAAATGGCTTATGATAAGGTAAAGAAACGTCATTTCGTATATTATAACCAGGTTATAAAACCTGCACTTGTAGGACTTACAGGCCCTTGGATCTCCGGTGGAATAGAATTTAATTGGCCGCAGCACCACCGTCCCTCTACCTTTTTACCTACCGATTATTCTATTGAAGAACACCCCGATGGAAGCAAGACTATCTGGTGCAATGAAGTAGAGCGGATGTTCCGGACAAAAGGTATGCATGGTTTTACCCTTTATCCGGGTAAAGCCTATATCGAAATAAAAGCAAAAGTGTATAACCGGACATCTTTCCCTCAAACTTTCCTTTGGTGGGCCAATCCGGCAGTTGTGGTAAACGAACATTACCATTCGGTTTTCCCACCCGATGTAAATGCTGTTTTCGACCACGGAAAAAGAGCCGTATCGAGTTTCCCCATAGCTACGGGCGTATATTATAAACAAGATTACTCTTCGGGTGTAGATATCTCGAAATATAAGAACATTCCGGTTCCTACTTCCTATATGGCAATTCGTTCTAAATTCGATTTTGTCGGAGGGTATGAAGAAGATAAACGGGGCGGATTATTGCATGTCGCCGATCACCATGTCTCGCCCGGTAAAAAACAGTGGACGTGGGGAAATGGCGATTTCGGTGTTGCTTGGGATCGCAACCTTACCGATGAAGACGGGCCTTATATTGAATTGATGACCGGTGTATATACCGATAACCAGCCCGACTTTACATGGTTGCAACCGTATGAAGAAAAATCATGGGTTCAATACTTCATGCCGTATGCCGAGGTCGGATATGTCAAGAATGCCACAAAAGATATTATCCTGAATGTCGACGTAAAAGAAAATAAAGCCCTGTTGATATTATATGCAACCGGAAAACAACCCGAAATACGAATATTGGTAAGGGATACCGATGATAAAATACTATTCGACCGTACGGTAAATGTTTCTCCGGCAGAGCCCTTCCAAGCAGAGTTCCCGACGAATGGACTTCGGCCTGAAGACCTGATTACCGATATTTATGATCGGAGTGGTAAATTATTGCTTACCTACAATGCTGATAAGGAGGAAATAAAACCATTGCCTAATCCGGCAGAAGCTGCAAAAGATCCTAAAGATATCGCCTCTATTGAGCAACTTTATTTGACCGGGTTGCACCTTGAACAATATCGTCATGCTACTTATAATCCGATGGATTATTATGAAGAAGCATTAAGCCGGGAACCCGGTGATGTGCGTTGCAATAATGCAATGGGTCTTTTATGGATGCGTAAAGGCGAATTTGCAAAAGCCGAAACTCATTTCAAAACAGCAATCAAGACATTGACTCAGCGCAACCCTAACCCTTATGACGGAGAACCCTATTTCAACTTAGGATGGAGTTGCAGAATGCAAGGTAAAACAGACGACGCCTATGATGCTTTTTATAAAGCCGCATGGAATGCAGCATGGCAAGATGCCGCCTATTTTGAAATAGCCCGTATCGAAACCATTCGGGGAGAATATGAAAAGGCCCTTGAATCGGTCGAGAAATCGTTAATCCGGAATTGGCATCATCACAAAGCTCGTCAACTGAAATGCTCGCTTTTGCGTCGATTGAAATGCAACGAAAAAGCCATAGCATTTGCCGATGCTTCGTTAGAGATTGACTCTTTCAATATGGGATGTCGCTACGAGCGTTATTTGGCATCCGGAGCGGCTGATGATCTGCAAAAGTTGCGAGAATTAATGCGGAATTGGGCTCATGGTTATATTGAATATGCATTGGATTTTGTTGCCGGAGGCCTATATGACGAAGCTGCAGGATTATTGGATATCTATCTTCAAGGAACGGAAAAAGTATATCCGATCATCTATTATTTGTTAGGCTATATATATTCAAAACAAGGCAATGATTCTTTATCTCGGGAATATTTTGTCAAAGCCGAAAAATGCGATCCCGCGTATTGCTTCCCTAACAGAATAGAAGAAGTCCTTATCTTGCAAGAAGCCATGCATAAAAATCCTTCAGATGCAAAAGCCCCATATTACTTGGGTAATTTCTGGTATGCTTCTCGTCGCTATGAAAATGCCGTGTCATGTTGGGAACAGTCGGCCGCAATCGATTCGAAGTTCCCGACCGTATGGAGAAATCTTTCGTTGGCATATTACAATAAATGCAATAATAAGGAAAAAGCCGTTATGGCATTGGAAAAAGCATTTGCTCTGGATACTGCCGATGCCCGTATATTGATGGAACTTGACCAGCTTTATAAAAAACTGGGACATCCTCATGAAAAACGGTTGGCTTTTCTGGAGAAATATCAGGCTTTGGTAGATTCCCGTGACGATCTTTCTTTGGAACGTATAACTTTATATAATCAGTTAGGACGTTATGCCGAGGCGAAAGATCTGATTGCAGCCCGAAAATTCCATCCTTGGGAAGGCGGTGAAGGAAAAGCGACAGGACAATATGTCTTATGCCATGTGGAATTGGCTAAAAAGGCCATTTCTGCAGGACAATTCGAAGAGGCATTGAAACTTTTGCAGGCAACGGAGTCGTATCCTTACAATTTAGGTGAAGGAAAACTTGCCGGAGCCGAAGAGAACGATATTTATTATTACAAAGGATTGTGTTACCGCGGACTGGGTAAGGAAGTAGAAGCCCTTGCCTGTTTCCATAAAGCGACGATAGGTTCTGTAGAACCCGCCCAAGCCTTTTTCTATAACGATCAACAGCCCGATAAAATCTTCTATCAAGGATTAGCATGGAGAGCTTTAGGCGATGAAAAGAAAGCCCGGAGCCGTTTTAATAAATTGATAAAACACGGTGAAAAGCATCTTTTCGATAATTGCAAAATCGATTATTTTGCTGTTTCCTTACCCGATTTGGCGATATGGGAAGAAGACTTGAACAAAAGAAATCTTCTTCATTGCAATTACGTAATGGGGCTTGGCCATTTAGGCTTGGAAGATCGTGCAAAAGCAAAAAATTTCTTGGAAAAGGTTCGTGAATTGGATGTAAATCATCAAGGCGGACAGATACATTTGGAAATGTGTAATGATAAGTAGAAAGGCCCTTTAATAAAATTATATGCTTATGTTAAAGGTGAAAGGTAAAAGTCGATATTGTCATTTTTTATTTACCTTACCGGCGATCTTATTATTCGGATAGAATTAAAACAATAAGTAAACAATATTCTGTACAAATCTGTAGTGTAGCAGGAGAGTGTTTGAAACAAAATCATATTATGCTTATTTTATGAAAAAATATATAGTTATTCTTTTATTGTCGCTTGGAAGTATTTCCGGGAGTTTTTCTCAAAAATATACGCTGGATTTAAGCGGAACGTGGCAATTCGCTTTAGATAGCGAAGACGTCGGAGAACAGGAATCTTGGTTTGACAAAACTTTGGAAGATTCCATTCAGTTGCCCGGAACAACCGATTTGGCAGGAAAAGGTATTTCCAATACACTGTCTCCGGCTCTTGAAAAACCGCAAATGTTGCATTTGACTCGGCGCAATTCTTATATAGGTCCGGCTTGGTATAGTCGAGAGATTGAAATTCCGGCATCATGGAAAGGTCGTAATATCTCTCTTTTCATGGAACGTGTCATGTGGCAATCGAAAGTCTGGATAGACGGGATTGCTTTGGAGGGAGTACAAGAAAGCCTGACGACTCCGCATCGTTTCGATTTGCCTTCGGATATTCGTCCCGGAAAGCATCGGCTGACAATCCGTATCGATAATCGCAAACAATACGATATTTCGGTCAGAGATCTGGCTCATGCCTATACCAACGATACCCAGATCATGTGGAATGGTGTGTTGGGGCGTTTCGAACTTCATGCCGATAATTCATCTTTGATAAACGATGTTCAACTTTATCCCGATGTAACACAGAAAAAGGTACATTGCGTAGTGACCGTATCGAATTTGGAAGGAAAAGAAAAGAAGGCGACACTTTTATTTGCTCCGAAAGCATTGACCGACGGAAAATCTTTGACTTCTCGGCAGTTGTCGATAGCTCTGCGTCCGGGTGAAAATGTGATAACGTATGATTATGATATGGGAGAAAATCCCCTTTTGTGGAGTGAATTTTCACCGGTTTGTTATCAAATGGATGTCGTTTTAAAACAAGGAAAGAAATCTTCTTCTTTTTCATCCCGTTTCGGAATGCGCAATTTGTCGACAACCGGTTCGGTTTTGAAAAATAATGGTGAGCGCATTTATTTAAGAGGGACCTTGGAATGTTGCATTTTCCCCCTGACCGGGACACCGCCCACCGATAGAGAAGGTTGGAATAAAGTGTTTTCCGTTGCAAAATCGTATGGATTGAATCACTTGCGGTTCCATTCATGGTGTCCACCCGAAGCTGCATTTGAAGTGGCTGATGATATGGGTTTTTATTTGCAAGTCGAATTGCCCTTATGGTCGTTGACCGTAGGTAAAGATACCGCAACAAACCGATTCCTTTATGAAGAAGCCGGACGAATATTGAAAGAATATGGTAATCATCCTTCGTTTTGTTTAATGAGTGTAGGGAATGAATTGCAACCCGATTTCGCTTTCTTGGATGGTTTGCGGTCTTACATGAAGTCTAAAGACAACCGACATCTGTATATGACGACGACATTTACCTTTGAAAAAGGTCATGGTGACTGGCCTGAACCCGGAGATGACTTTTTTGTGACTCAATGGACAAAAAAAGGATGGGTGCGTGGTCAAGGAATCTTTAATGATGAACCTCCATGTTTCAATAAAGATTACACTTCGTCTGTTGAAGGAATAGAAGTCCCCCTTATTTCTCATGAAGTAGGTCAATATGCCGTATATCCTAATCTGAAAGAGATCGAAAAATATAAGGGAGTACTTGATCCTTTGAACTTTAAGGCCGTAAAAGCCGATTTACAGGCAAAAGGTTTGTTGTCCGAAGCCGATAAATATCTGGAATCTTCAGGTAAGCTGGCCGCTGTATTGTATAAAGAAGAGATCGAGCGGGCTTTGAAAACCCCCGGATTCAGCGGCTTTCAATTACTCGATTTACACGATTTCCCGGGACAAGGTACAGCCTTGGTCGGTTTGTTGGATGCTTTTTGGGATACTAAAGGAATTATTTCCGCAGAAGATTTCAGAAACTTTTGTTCTCCGGTAGTCCCTTTAGTACGTTTTCCAAAGGCAGTTTACACAAATAATGAGAGCTTTGAAGCAACGGTCGAAATTGCGAATTATTCCGCATCGGACTTTGTAAACAAAGAAATTGTATGGACTCTATCTCCTCAAAAAGGAAAGCCGGTTGCTTCGGGTCGCTTTGATGCAGCACAAATCGGAAAAGGAAAAAATTCTCTTGTCGGAAAAATTTCGGCATCATTGGACGGTATTGCCGAGGCTCTCCGTCTTACATTAGAAGTATCGGTATCGGGGACTCCTTATAAAAATAATTGGTCGATATGGGTATATCCCGAAAACATAACCATCGATGCCGGCGATGTCTTTGTTACCGATAATTTAGACGAAGCACTTTCCGAGTTGGCAAAAGGCCGTAAAGTCCTGCTCTCTCCACCTGTCGGTGCATTGAAAGGAATAGAAGGCAAATTTGTCCCGGTTTTCTGGAGCCCGATCCATTTCCCGAAACAAGCCGGTAGTATGGGTATTTTGTGTGATTCCGGACATCCGGCTCTATCGCACTTCCCTACGGATAATCACACCGACTGGCAATGGTGGCATTTACTGAAAAACTCAAAAACGCTGATTGTCGATTCTATTGCTCCGGTTTCTCCCATAGTAGAGCATGTCGATAATTTTGTAAACAACAGACGGCTGGTTTCTGTTTTTGAGGCTGGATGTAACGGTGGAAAACTGTTGTTCTCTTCCATGGACATTTTTTCAGAAAAAAGCCGAAAAAATCCGGAAGCAAGACAACTTTTATACAGCCTTTTGAATTATATGAATTCAGAAGATTTCGATCCTCAAACGAATATTCAAACAGCAGATCTCCGCAAATTGGTTGATAATAAAGTACATGAGGTAAAATCGAGTAGTGCGACATCTATATATTAAGAACATATAGACCGTGGGTGGAAAGAATGGAATAATCGAAAATTTGTCCATGTGCTTAGTGAAATTATCCATTTTTTTATCTCTTTCATAGGTGTATTTTCGTAATGTGAATTTGAAACTGGAAATGAGTTGTTTATAAATAATGATTTGTCGGTTTCGTCATATAAATTTCTAATTTAATTTTTTAAGCCATGAAACATTATTATCTAAAACAAAATCTGAAGATTTTTGTGGGTTGTATTTGCGCTTTAGCAATATCTTCATCTGTATCGGCACAAGTTTTGCCGGAAGGAATGACACGTTTGACTCCTGAAGATGTAGAATTAGGTGGTGTGATGGGGGTTGCCAATCCATTGGGACCTAAAGAACATGCCGTAAGAACTGAAAATTTCCTTTTTTTCGCTGCGGAAGATGCCGAACACGGTAGGGAATTATGGTATACCGACTTGACTCCGGAAGGAACACGTCTGTTTATGGATATTATTCCGGGAACGGAAAGCTCCGATCCGAGTAGTTTGAAATGGGTAAACGGTAAATTGTTCTTTACGGCTGAAACAGCCGAATACGGCCGTGAACTTTGGGTTTCGGATGGTACGGTAGAGGGAACTAAGTTGGTAAAAGACATCTATCCCGGAAACATAGGCTCCCAACCCGGGAATATGGTTATATTTGGAGATAAGGTACTCTTTACGGCAAGAGACGAAGAGAGCGAAATGATGCCGGTTGTCGATCCTGAAACTCCGGAAAGTTGGCTTTGGATTTCTGACGGTACAGAAGAAGGTACGATACGTATAGCAGATGTCCCGATGAAAACATATATCGAGGTTGTCGGTGATATGGCGTTTTTCGCAGGAGTAGATCTTGTTAATAATGAATCTTTATGGGTAACTGACGGTACGAGAGAAGGAACTAAAATGCTGAAAAATATCAACAATAGTCCGAGTGATGATGGCGTTTTTGAAACAGGCCCGGCTGCTATTGGAGCTTTTCGTAATATAAATGATAAAATGGTCGTTTTCCGTGCAGAGACAGTTGCTGAACAAGTAGGTCAAGATTATGGAAGTGAAATTTGGTATAGCGATGGTACGGAAGAAGGAACAAAATGGTTGGGATTCGACTTCGCAAAAGGAGAAGTTGGCGGGCTGCCTGCTCCTACAGAATTCGCTTTCCCGATAGCAATTGGGGATACAATTTATTTCCGTGCAAAAGATGGTGTACATGGTTGTGAACCTTGTTTTTGGGATTTGACCAAACCAATCGAAGATGGTGTGAACCCTCGTATGATTTATGATATTAATCATTGGGGAGGTAATGTTTCTTTAGATTCATGGGGTTCGAATGCTGATTTCTTTGTTTATCAAGGTTATCTGATGATCCAGGCAAATGGTGGATATTATATGCCGGGTGATCCTAATCAATACGCTTCAGGATATAGTTTATGGTTGGCTCCGACATCGACGTTAGATACTTGTATCTATCAACGTCAATTCTGGGGTACGGATATCGCAGCCGGAAGTTTGGCAGATAATTGTACTAATTTTAGAGAAATAAATGGAAAATTGTTCTTCAAGGCCCAAGATGAGAATAATAACAACGAATTATGGGTAATCGATGGCATTGAAAATGCTCCGGTAAAAGTTGTCGATCTTCCTGATAATGGCTCTCCTACGGGATTCTATAATATCAATAATAACCTATATTTTGGTTCAACTTCAACATATGCTCTTTATAAATATGATTTAGGAGGAGCAAGTGCCATAGAAAATCCATCGGTTGTGGCAGTTAAGGTAACTGTTTATCCCAATCCTGCAACAGAAAGAATCTTCATTCAGACACATCAAGATATAAAGAATGTACAAATTTATAATCTTTCGGGTGCACAAGTTTTAGAGACTACTGCTGATAATATAGATGTCTCGGCTCTTAATGGAATATATTTCATAAAAGTTACATTAGCTGATGGACATCAAGTTACTGAAAAAGTTGTAATTAAATAAACGTTAGTCAGAAATATGGGACTGCTCCATTTATTATACAGTCCCATATTTTTAAAATACTACTCGGTTTTCTGAAGGTATTGATAGTTGTCTAGTTTGAAATCCTGTCAAAAGGCAGCTTTCTTTTACAGACCATTTTTATAACATAAATATATTAACCATGCTAAGCCATAGAAAAATAAAGACTTTGTTGTTATTGTTCATGATTATGCTCGTTATGCCTGCTTATGCTCAGGTGGTTACGGGTAAAGTGGTAGATGCAGGCAACAAAGAACCTATTATCGGTGCTTCAATACAAGTAGTAGGTACGAACACCGGTACAATGAGTGATCTGGACGGACAATTTAAAATTACCGTGAAAGATAAAAATGCATCTTTACAAATTTCATATGTAGGATATAAGACCATTGTACAGCCTTTAAATGGAAAGACTTCTGTTGTTATCTCTTTACAGGAATCGACGCAAGAATTGGATCAGGTTGTGGTTATTGGTTATGGCGTTCAGAAAAAAAGTGATTTAACGGGTGCTATTGCATCTGTAAATACAGAAGAAATTGTCAAACTTCCGGCCACAAATGTAATGCATGCAATACAGGGAAAAGCTGCCGGAGTTGAAATCGTACAGAATTCTGGTGCTCCCGGAGCAAGTTCTACTGTTCGTATTCGGGGTATGGGAACAATCAATAACTCGGATCCTTTGTATGTCGTAGATGGAATACCTATGGATAATATCGACTATTTGTCGGCAGATGATATTGAATCCATCGAAATTTTGAAAGATGCTTCTTCTGCTGCTATTTATGGTTCTCGTGCAGCAAATGGTGTTGTTTTGGTTGTTACTAAGTCTGGTAAAGACAGCCAGAAGATATTGAATGTGAATTTTAATTCCTACGTAGGATGGCAGGAATCATGGAAAGATCCCGGTTTGATGGATAAAGAGGATTTTGCATATTATTCAGATTTTGTAAACAATTTGAATGTCGTGACAGATTATGATGCTGCAACCGGGCAAATGTTTGTAAAATCTGAAACTCAGGAATTGATAGATAAAGGTGTAGACTGGTGGGATGAATTATCTCGTAGTGCATTGATGCAAAAATATAATCTTTCGTTGTATGGAGGAAATGAAAAATTAAATTATTATGTCAGTGGAAATTTTCAAAATACAGACGGTATTGTAAAAGAGTCGAATTACGAACGAAAATCTTTTAACGGGAAAATGAACGCTAAATTATTGAAGAATTTATCTCTGGGTACTAATCTTACTTATGCACGTGAAGATCGTACAGTTGTAGGAGAAGGTACATGGGGGGTTATCAAAACGGCGATTAATTATAACCCGCTGACACCTATATATGACCAAAATGAAAGTTATAACTGGACTACTCCGATCGAAAATCTTCGCCGTACGACTTATGATTCCTATATGAATACTTTTATCGGTCAGATAACATTGGACTGGGATATTGTCAAAGGTTTGAAATATTCTACCCGTGCCAGTTATTCAAATTATTCATCCGATCAAGAATATTTTAACAGATATAATGTAAATCCTGAAATTGTAGGGACAATAAAATATGACGTAAAACGCTATCCCAGTACTACCGATAATGTGAGTTGGGACAATATTCTGACTTATGCAGCTAAATGGCGTGATCACGATTTTTCGATAATGGTAGGACAAACGATGGAAACATCGACCACAAAGCGTACATGGGCGCAAGGAACAGGATATGGCGGATATGACAGTGAATTCAATGCCTTGAATTTTGCACAGTTTTCTCAATCAACAACAGGATATACAACTTCATGGACTGCTTTAGGCCTTTTGGGGCGTATCAGCTATAATTATAAAGACCGTTATTTATTGCAGGCTAATTTCCGTGCTGATGCATCATCTCGATTTACAAAGAAAAATCGTTGGGGATATTTCCCGAGTGTATCTGCAGGATGGAAAATTAATTCCGAATCGTTTATGCAAGGCGTTGATTGGATTAGTTTATTGAAGCTGCGTGCTGGTTGGGGGCAATTAGGAAACAATCGTATCGGCAATAATGCTTATGGAACATATATAGGACAACAATCGGCAACTTATATATATGGCGTAGGAATGCCTACAATACAAGCTGGTATGAGTATTTCTTCGTACGGAAATGCCGATATCTTGTGGGAAAGAACCCAATCGACCAGTGTCGGACTTGATTTTAATGTGTTGGATAACCGTATCTCTACATCAGTCGATTACTTTATTAAAGATACTCATGATATGCTTGTTGCGGTTCCCATTGTTTATTCATCGGGATATACTTCAACTCCTATGCAAAATGCCGGGAGCGTAAGAAACAAAGGTTGGGAAATTCAGCTTTCCTATAAAGATCGCATCGGAGATTTCAACTTCGAATTGTCCGGCAATTTTACAAAAGTAAAAAATGAAGTAACCGCTTTGGGTGGAAATAATGATGCAATATATGGTGGAAATTTAGGAAGTCCGAATAATCTCGGTTATGTAAATAAAACAGTAGTTGGTGCTCCTATCGCATGTTTTTATGGTTGGAAGACAGACGGGATTATGACCGAAGCCGATTTTAATGAAGACGGTTCTCCTAAAGTCCCTGTATTTTCGTCCGGATCGACCTATACCCCCGGAGATATGAAATTTGTAGATGT
>CASFRL010000094.1 GCA_949297285.1 uncultured Bacteroidales bacterium | reverse complement strand
GTTACATGAAGAAACATTACTCTTTCGCGGCCAACTTCATATGCTAATTGTCTTATGGCTTCCAAATAAGGTTGTCCTTCAATGTCGCCAACCGTTCCGCCTATCTCGCACAGCACAAAATCTTCATCTGTAATGTCTGATAAAATAAAATCTTTTATTTCATTGGTAACATGCGGAACAACTTGTATTGTCGCTCCTAAATAATCTCCGTGTCTTTCTTTATCGATAACCCTTTGGTAAATTATTCCCGTGGTTACGCTATCGGCTCTTTTGGCCGGAACTCCTGAAAATCTTTCATAGTGTCCTAAGTCTAAATCGGCTTCCGTACCGTCATCAGTTACAAAAACTTCACCATGTTGATATGGACTCATTGTGCCGGGGTCAACATTTAAATAAGGGTCTAATTTTCTTAACCGAACTTTGTAGCCTCGTGATTGTAATATTGAGGCTAATGACGCTGATGCCAAACCTTTGCCTAAGGAGGAAACAACACCGCCGGTTATAAATATAAATTTCGCTTTTTTCTTTAAGATATCTTCGATTTTTTCATTAATGCTCATGCTTCTTTTTCCCTTATTTTAAAGTGTCAAAGGCTCCTTGTTTGGAGGAGCCTTTGTTATGTATGCTTTCTTTTATCATCTATTTTCCTGCTTCCGGAACTGTCGGAACTTCGGGAGCCGGTGCGTTGCTCGTTGTTTCTGTCGGAGCAACGATGATTGAATTTGATTTTCTTTCAACATTTTTATAATAAAGTGATAACGACAAGCTCGTTATGAAAAATAATGTTGCCAATATCGCTGTGGTCTTGGTTAAGAAATTGCCGGTTCCGCGAGCACTTAAAAAATTTGAAGCTCCACTACCCCCGCCTAATCCATCCAAGGCACCGCCTTCTGATCTTTGCATCAAAATAAAGCAGACTAAAAATATTGCAATCAGCAAATGAACAACAAGCAAAATTGTTTCCATTGTCTTTTTTTCCTTTTCTTTCTCTAAAATGCGCCTGAATTCTTAGCTATACCCATAAAGTCTTCAACTTTTAAGCTGGCTCCGCCGATTAAGGCTCCGTCAACATCTTCTAATGACAATAATTCTTTGGCATTGTTGGGTTTTACTGAGCCACCGTAAAGTATTCTCATCTTATTGGCATTGCCTTTGCCTAATTTCTTTGCCAAAGTTTTTCTTATAGCGGCATGTACTTCTTCTACATCTTTGGTGGTCGGTACTTTTCCCGTTCCGATTGCCCATACCGGTTCATAAGCTATTACCGTATTGCTTGAGGTCGAATCTTCCGGTACCGATTCAATAATTTGTTTGGTGCATACTTCCAAGGCTTTTCCGGCTTCACGCTCACTTAAAGTTTCTCCGACACAAATTATCGTTTTTAAACCCGCTGTGTGTGCCGCTTGTGCCTTCTTGTTTACTAATTCATTGCTTTCATAATGGTCTGTTCTTCTTTCCGAATGACCCAATATTACATACTGACAACCGATATCTTTTAACATTACCGGACTGATATCTCCCGTATGTGCTCCTTTTTCCGCAAAATGGCAATCTTGAGCTCCCAAGTTAACCTTGGCTCCTCTTAATGCCTTCTTAACATTGCTTAATAAAGTAAACGGCGGACATACCAAAAATTCGCATTCAACCTTTCCGGCTTTCTTTACGGCTTCGGCTACGCCTTTGGCCAAATTGGTGCCTTCCGCAACAAGACCGTTCATTTTCCAGTTTCCGGCTATCAATAATTTTCTTGACATTTCCTTTTCCTTTTCATCTTTTGTTTTTTTGTCTTGTAGCATAACTTTTTTTTATTTTCCAGTTAAAAATTCCTTTTCAACATTAATATTTTTTGTGAACGCTTTGTATTTCTACTTGAAGACACTTCTTTTTTATATTACATTCCTACAAAGATTGTTTTTTGTAACAGGAATTTCTTACTATGATGACTCAAATCAGAAAATTGCAAGATACTTGGTTTGCTAAGAGTATCTTCATCCTTACCGCTCTAAGTTTTATGTCCCTTTTCGGTATATCCGGTTATTTGTATAGTGCCGGTAAAAATCGTACCGTCATCAAAGTCGATGATATCGAAATTTCTCAAAACGAAATCGCTTATAAATATGATAAGCAGTTACAATTGGCTAAAAACCTTTTCGGTACGCAAATCGATATTACCGATGATATGCGAAATCAAATCTTACTCGGAATCGTACGCACCGAATTGGTAAACGCTATTATCCAAACAACTGCCGATGATTTTGATATCGTTATCGGTGATGATCTTATTCGCAAAATCGTGTATTCTCAATCGACCTTTATGGGGGCTGACGGAAAATTTGATATTAACCGCTTTAAATTCGCACTCTCTCAAAACGGTTTGACCGAACAGGAATATATTAATAATTTACGTCTCGATTTGCAGAAGAAAATTTTGGCTTATGATCCGGCTCAATTCGTTAATGTACCCGATTTTATCGTCGAAATGATGGGAAAAATCGAAAATCAAAAGAGAATCTTTGATTATGTCGTCATTAATCCCGAAAAAATTGCTCTCGACCGTAAAATATCTACCGATGAACTCGAACAATATTATCATGATTTCTCGGATAACTTTATGGCTCCCGAAAAAAGAGATGTTTCTTTCTTGGAACTCTCTGTCGAAAATGTCGAAAAAAGTTATATTCCTTCTCAAGAAGAAGTCGATGCTTATTACCAAGCGAATATTGAACTCTTTGAACAACCTGAAAAAAGAGAAGTTTTGCAAATGCTCTTTCAAAATAAAGAAGATGCGCAAGAAGCTCTCAATCTTCTCAACAGCGGTCAAGATTTCCTTGATGTTGCTCAAAAAGTTGCCAAACAAAATCAAGAAGATACAAAACTCGGTGAGGTTTCTAAAGATATGATGCTTGAAGCCGTTGCCGATGAGGTCTTCCTTCTTAATCAAAATGAA
>CASFRL010000093.1 GCA_949297285.1 uncultured Bacteroidales bacterium | reverse complement strand
AGAATCATTGAATGATATTAACCCGACCGATATCGCATCGATTCAGGTATTGAAAGATGCTGCCGCAACATCTATTTACGGAGCCCGTGGTTCGAATGGTGTTGTTCTTATAGAAACAAAGGTCGCTCAGAGCGGAAAACCAGTAGTTTCGTTCGATGCCTATTATGGATTCCAAAAAGCAGACCGTTTACCAGAAGTTATGTCTCCTACTGAATGGTTAGCCTATAATATTTATGTTATAAATGCTGATTATTTGAATGTTAATGGACTAAATTCTATGATGACGGCAAATAAGAATCGTCCTACCAGGTATCAGATTCCGGAATCATGGTTGTTGAATCCCGATTCGGATACTCCCGATTGGCGTTTAAATCCGAATATCAGTAAGACAAACTGGATCGATGAGATTTTGCGTACAGCGCCTATACAAAGTTATCAGTTGTCTGCTTCAGGGAAGAACGACATGGGTAGCATATATATGTCGGCCGGTTATATGGAACAGGACGGTATTGTAAAAAACACCGATTATCATCGGATCAATTTCCGTCTGAACGGGACATTGAATATCACGAAAAAACTTAAATTGGGCGTAAATCTGGCTCCGTCGGTAGCAAAACAGCGTCGGGGAGAATCTGAAGGAAAAGATAAAGTCATTCTTACCGCTTTACAATATCCCTGTTTGATCGGTATCGACGAAAACACACGCGATTTCGGATATAATCCTGAATATCCCAACTATGTCAATCCGTACGAAAGGTTGATGCAGGTAACCGACAATAAGGGCGATAACCGTTTGAACGCATCGGCATGGTTCCAATATGATATTATAAAAGGATTGTCTTTTAAATCTACCTACAATAATAACCTGCGGAGCACGGTATACGAATATTTCATACCGGCCAATGTCGTTGCTCCTAATGCAAATGGCGGACAGATATCTTCGGGAAACAGTTATTCAGAGGTATATAATAACTGGGGATTGCAGAATGTGCTTTCTTATGATCTGGATATCAAGAAACATACAATCAATCTTATGGCAGGTCAAAGTATCGATAATACGAATACCTACCGGGCTACCGTCGCTGCAACAGGATGGCCGTTGGAGAATGTTTATACGTTGAATCTGGCAACAACCCCGGTTACGGCTTCAACTACACGTTATACCGTACGTACATCTTCTTTCTTCGGACGTCTCTCTTATGATTATGACGATAAATATCTTTTCACGGCATCGGTTCGTAGAGACGGTTCTTCGCGTTTCGGTACGAATAACCGATGGGGGACATTCCCCTCATTCTCTGCCGGATGGAAAATCAACGAAGAGAACTTTATGAAAGACCTCGATTTCCTGAATTTACTTAAAGTCAGATTCTCTTGGGGACAAGCCGGTAACGACCGTGTAGGTTATTATGACTACCTCTCTACATTCGATGTAGGCAATACGGTTTATGGCGGACAGGCTCAGGCAACAATGTATCCGGCCAATTATGCCAATGCCGACCTTCAGTGGGAAAATACGACTTCTATCGATTTAGGATTGGATATCTCTCTTTTGAAAAACCGGATACAATTTAATTTCGACTACTATAAAAACTCAACGAATTCATTACTTTATGATTTACAAATACCCTCAACTACGGGATTCTCAAAAACGAAGACAAATATCGGTAAAATACAGAATAGCGGTTGGGAAATCGATTTGAATACGGTAAATATCTCAACAAAAGATTTTAGATGGACCAGTACGCTGAACCTTTCGGCCAATAAGAACAAGGTGCTCGATTTGGGAGGAAACGATGATATCCTGACTGCTGCATGGAATGCCTATTTCATTACCAAAGTCGGAGGTCCTATCTCTCAATTCTATCTGTATCGCACAGACGGATTGTTGACCGAAGATGATTTTGCAGTAGGTGCCGATGGTACTTACGACAGAACACAACCGTTGGTTCCGGTCATGGCATCTCAAATTCCCGGTAACTTGAAGTTTGTCGATACCAATAATGACGGCCAGATTACAGATGGCGATATGGTTCCTTATGGAGACAATATGCCCGACCTTCTTTGGGGGTTCACAAACCGTTTTAGTTACAAGGGATTTGAGTTGAGCGTATTCCTGCAAGGACAATTCGGTGGAGAGGTTTATTATTTGGCCTCCCGTAATATCAATTTCGGACGTCGTTTCAATAACTGTCTGACAGGTTGGTTGAATTCCTATAAACAAACATATCGTGGAGGAGACCCTGTTCCATACGAATTGGGCGTCGATATGAGTTGGGATGGCAAAACACCGCTTTCGTATGGCTTGGGAGCCAATGGCGTGAACGAAAATACAACGACCGATCAACGTATTTATGATGCTACGTTCTTGAAGATAAAGAACATAACATTATCCTATAATTTGCCGAAAACGTTATTGCAAAAGGCTAAAATACGGGCTATGAGATTTTACATTTCAATGGAAAATGTACACACGTTTACAAGTTACATAGGAAACCCCGAAACGAATAGTTATAACGCTTCTAATCCCGTGTTGAGAGGTGTAGATTATTCGACCTATCCATTGACAAGAAAATATACGCTGGGTGTAAACTTAACCTTTTAAAATCTGAAGACAATGAAAAGTATTAAGAAAATTATATTTGTTTTAGCTTGTTGCACAGGTTTTTGCGCCTGTGAAGACTATTTGGCCGTAACTCCGGAATCGGCATATACCGATGAATCTTTCTATCTGACAGCAACCGATTTTGAGACGGCGATAGGAGCTTGCTATACCAATCTGAATGCAATCTTCGGCAAGAATGGGACAGGATATATAAATACGCTTATCGCCCGTTCCGATGAGTGTCGTAATAGTACAGAGATCGGGCGTTTTATGGAGGCTTCAAACAGTACATGGTGGTCGAATCCTTGGAAAAATCTTTGGACGATGGTCAGCCGTTGTAATAAGATTCTGGATAAAATCGACGGAGTGGATTTTATCGATCCTACACAGAAAAACAACATCAAAGGTGAAGCGCTTGCCTTAAGAGGATATGCATACTTGCAGTTTGCATGGTGTTGGGGCGGATCTCCTCTGATTCTGGAGTCTCTTTCATTGAGCGAAACGTATAAAGTTCCCCGTTCATCGCAAGCCGCCACTTATGCTCAAGCTGAGTCCGATTTTAAACAGGCTTATGACCTTCTTCCTGAAGTTTGGCCATCGACAAAAACCGGTCGTGTGACGAAATATGCCGCAGCCGGAATGTTGGGCCGTTTGTATTTATACCAGTGTGTAAGCCAGAACCGGGCTCAAAGAACCGGTGAAGCTCCCACTCCGGCAATGGCCGAAGAAGCTGCCAAATGGTTGAAATTGGTCATCGATCAAGAACCTACTTTATATAAAATGGCTTCGACCTATACCGCTTGTTTTGACGGGGCGAATAACAATGATCCCGAACGTGTGTGGGAAACCCAATACTTAAGTGGAGCATCGGCACAAGCTCTCGAATTGACGACCTATTTCCCATCAATATTTATTCCGTCTTCTTTGAACTTGCGTCGTGGCGACGGTGCAAAGATGGGCGGTGTTACATTCACCGGAGGTTCAGGATCTTTCCGTGCATCGTATAGTATTGCCGACAGTTCTAAATATGAACTTATTTCGGGAACTCTCGATGAACCGTCGACTGTCGTATTCGACAAACGTCGGGATGCGACATTGGTCACCGGACTATACGTAGACAGAAGCGCCCCGGTTTATGATTATTTCTTTGTGAAAAAGTTCTTGATAGACTCGAAGAATTTCCCCTCGGCAATCGATTATTGGGGAACCGACCTGCCGATATTGCGATATACCGATGTGAAAATGATGTATGCCGAGGCTTTGAATGAGATCGATTATGCCGCCAATAAGACAACCATATTCTCGATATTGAATGAAGTCCGGACGCGTGCCGGTTTAACCTCGGTAGGAGAAACCGAATTGCCCGATTATAATGCCGTATTCGATTGCATCGTACACGAACGGTTTGTCGAATTTGCTTTTGAAGGACTGCGCTGGCCCGATTTGGTACGCTGGAGATTGGCTGAAGAGAAAATGGCGGAGCATTTTGCCTTAACGGATGAAGGCTATGATAATCTTGCACAAACTCCTACTTATAGTATGAAAAAACACCATTATCTCGCACCTATACCTTATAGCGACATAATAGCATATAATGATGAGAGTATTCTTTGGCAAAATGAAGGCTATTAAAGAGATAAGAATTTGAGGACTATTTTAAGAAATTGTTAATATTCTAAGATTATGATCAAAAACAAAAATATTTGGAAAATGATGGCATTCGCCATGATATTTCTTGCGTTCTCATGTAATGATAACGATGAGGATAAATATCTCGGAGTAGCAGAACCCGGCGATGCATATTTCGGAGGCGATCCTATTTCAGAAGGTGAACCTTTGGACAAAAGCAATATCGATGTCTCTTTATTAGGTAAAGTTGCAGGCGATCCTGATCCCGATACTGATCCGGATGCTTACAATGCGCTGATGCAACAACGGAAGTTAATCATTGAAAAAGCCATATCCGATATGGTCTATGTCGATGGTGGTTCTTTCTATATGGGAGCTACGGCAGAACAAGGTTCTGATGTACATATATATGAAAAAAATGTGCATAAGGTTACCCTTTCCAGTTATTACATCTCCAAATTTGAGGTAACACAAGAATTGTACTTGATTGTTATGGGTGGTTCTAATCAAGGAGCTTTCTTGGAAGAAGGCAA